>NZ_CP128153.1:2993125-3302500 GCF_030292155.1 Bacillus sp. DX3.1
ATAAACTGGGGGTTTGGCATTATTGTTTCCGTCTTATATGCAAAAGAAGTCGCGAAACATATACAAGGGCTAGATTATCGACTTGCAATTGCTTCTTCCTATTCTGGCTTTCTTATATGGCACGCTGGCCTCTCTGCTTCGATTCCACTTACGCTGGCAACTGGCGGTGAAACATTAATAAAAACAACAGCTGGGAGTATTACGGAAGCAATTCCAATTACAGAGACTTTATTTTCTCCTTATGCAATTGTTCCTGTTATTATTTTCTTCATAACGATGCCTTTCATTAACAGAGCAATGCATCCTGATGCAAATCATACGATCACCGTTAATCCAAATGTTTTTCAAGAAGAAGCTGCAGCGCAAGAAGTTCATCATCATACATTTGCCGAGAAAATTGAAAACAGTATTTGGATTACAATTTGTATTGGACTGTTAGGTCTCATATATATTGTTCATTATTTTAGTACGAAAGGCTTTAATCTTACGCTCGATATTGTCATTTTTATGCTTTTAATTGCAGGACTTATTTTCCATCGTACTCCGATTCAATATATTCGTGCTTTTTCTGATTCTACAAAGAGTGCATCCGGAATTTTGTTACAATTCCCATTTTACGCAGGAATTATGGGCATGATGATTGGCGCAAATAGTGAAGGACTCTCACTTGGTGGCGCAATTTCTAATTTCTTCATTAGTATTTCTAATGAAACCACTTTCCCTCTATTTACATTTTTAAGTGCTGGAATTGTAAATATATTCGTACCTTCTGGTGGTGGACAGTGGGCGGTACAAGCTCCGATTATGATACCAGCTGGTGCCGAACTCGGCGTACCTGCTGCGAAAACAGCTATGGCAATTGCCTGGGGCGATGCTTGGACTAACTTAATTCAACCGTTTTGGGCATTACCCGCTTTAGCAATTGCTGGTTTAGGCGCACGTGATATTATGGGATTTTGCGTCATTAATTTACTTTATGCAGGCGCTGTGATTGGATTATGTTTTCTTTTTATATAACCCTCTGTTAATAAAGTGAAACTTTAATCAGTGGGGGTTTTCTTCATCCCACACTGATCATTAGTTGAACCAATCGGGCTTTTACGGGCAGTTTATCCCCCACCTAACTTCTTTGCTTCCTGCCGAAATTTGAGGTGGGGGTTTTACTGCCCGTTAATGCGGGATAAATCGTTCGAATACAAATATTGAAAAAAGCAGGCCTTGCAAGGCCTGCTTTTTGTCTTATCATTACCGTTATCCGTAGTAAAGAAATACGCACTCAACTGAAGTTCTTCCCCACTGTACCATGTATAAAAATAGTTCATTATCTTTCCAAATAATTTATGTTCATTTGCTACCTATAACACAAAGCCACCCTCTATTTTCATAAAATTGCACACTGTTATATCCAACTTTTTTTAATAAGTTCCCTAATTCTTCTTTGCTCTTATAATTCTTCATGTGATAATTTATTTTATAGACTTCAGCAACAATCATAAAGTGGCCATCTTGTTTTAACACTCTAAAAATCTCTTTTACATCATTCTCTAAATCCGTCCAAAAATAATGTGTTTGAAATGAAGTTATGACATCAAAAAAGTTATCTGGAAACGGAAGAGAAGACACGCTCGCCTTACTAATTGTGACTTTTCCTGTCTTTACGTCATCTCTATTAGTTCGTATAGAATTTTCTACTGCCTGTTCTGAATAATCTATACCGTATAATTTGCCGGATTTAATCATGTTGGACAGTGTGTGTATTGTTTTGCCACCGCCACATCCTATGTCCAGCGTTACCGCTTCTTCTCTTATGTTTATTTTTTCCAAAGTCCATTTTGTCATACCCGCATGAACCGTATTCATGATGCATAGCATTGATGATCCAACAAAGCCTTTAGGATTTTTGGCTTGCTCTATTAGTGTATCTAATAAATTCAACTCTAAATCACCCTTCATGAAACAGAATCATCTAATTACGTCTATTTCTCTGTATGTATTCACGTCAACAGCTCTTTCTCTATGCACGCCATTACATTCTCCCATTCTCTAGCTGAGAAATGTAACGCTTCATACGTAAATATATTCATACAGATATTTTCTATATATGACGGATTTCTCCGAAGAAAATCCCAATGTAATACTTTCGGGACGTAGTATACCTCATATTGTTCACTTTCTTGGATGAGCCCCTCCACTTCTCGTTCGCAAATTCCTCTTATTAAATAGTCGCATTTTAGTTCTCGCTGGACCTTCTGAAACGTTTCACTATGCTGTTTAATTTGTAGTAAACAAGAAATATAGGACTGAAACAAATCATCACTACGGTGACAGCATCTCATAATTTTATTTATTACATCGTTCATATGTTTTTTGCCATTTGCTGAATTTTTTCAAGCCACTTTTCTCGCTTTTTTAGTTCACTTTTTTGAACAGATTGAAAAACTGAACGTCTTATATGTCGTATCCCGCAAAAATGTAAAATCCCTTTTTTCATAACAACCCAGTCAGCCGAACGATACAGTAATGCAGCATACCATAGCGGAGAATCTAGCGTATTGATAACCCATGCTGATTTCCCTGTAAGCAACCCTTTTGGGATCAGTCCCTCATATTTATAAGCAAATCCAGTAACAAACACCCGATCAATAAATCCTTTCAAAATGGCTGGCATCCCCCACCACCATACTGGATAAATGAAAATAAATGAATCTGCTTCTTTAACTAACTTTCTATATTTCTCTGTCTCTTCTTCATACACTAAATCACGCCTTCTTTTTTCTTCATTAAAAATAAGGACTGGATTAAATTGCTCTTCATATAAATCAAGTGTTGTAACAGAATGATTCGTTTCCTGTAGTCCTTTTTGCACCTTCTCTAAAATAGCTGCGTTGAAACTAGATGGATTGGGATGTGCATATATGATTAATAGATTCATTACGAAGCAACACCTTTCCTTAAATTCCCTTTTGACTTTCATTCCTATCGCATGCTATTCTAATACTTGTCAACCGGCAAGCCCATTTGACAAAACAACTGACACCTACTCGGCGAAGGTGTCTCTTTTCGTTTCTAGCCGAAAAAAGTCCCTCTTTCAGGGCATATTCAACTTTTGACACTACACACTCAACACCATTCCCTTGTAAATAGGCTGCTCTTGCAGTCTTTTACACTACATACCTTTCTTTCAAACAGAATTTTCAAATAAATTATAACATAAAAAAAAGGAAGTCTAGCTCCCTTTTCTCGCTTTATAATACACACCTTTTTCTCCAAAGAGGTGCTCAGCTTCAGCTAAAGTAATCTTCCCATCCAGTTTCAGTTCATCTAGCAGCCGTGATAAATAAAATTGATGCAACATTTTTTTTGTGAATTTCCCCTCATGATGGGAAACGATATGTTCTTGAATATCTATAAGCGAAATCGGTTTATCCTGTTCAATCATGTATTCATACACTGCACTACGCAGTTTTATATACTTCTCAAGTGTCACAGTTATATTGCAACTCCTTTCTTCTCATTCTGTTCATCTCGTTTTCGGTTTTTTTTGCAATAAAAAAAACCTCTTCGATAAGAAGAAGCTACATATGTATATATCTTCATCTTATCTCCCAGAACAAATTTGTTCTGCTGGAATTAGCACCTGCATCGCGGTTGCTGGGTTTCATCGGGCCAGTCCCTCCACCTCTCTGGATAAGAAAATATTCACTTTATAGCCTACTATAATCCTTTTTATTTTAATTGTCAAATTATACAAAAATCATGCACTTAGACTTTTCAAAACAAGTTATATTTTCTTTCTTATCGCTCATACTACAAATGTATATACAAAAGGAGGTACGCAAAATGCAAAAAAATGCGCGTGGATATGTTCAAGATTCTTACCATTCTTTACATGAGGCAAAGCAATCTTTAGAAAACGCCTTACAAACAGTCGAAAAAAGCGATAATCGAAGACGAATTGAACAATCGCTACAAACTGTAGAAAGTGCACTAGAGCAATGTGACAGTACCGTAAATATGTTAGAACAAGAATGAATGCTCCCCGCCTTCTTCTTACAGGTGGTTTTTTTGATAAAAAAACACCCACATGGGTGTTTTTACATGGCATACTGAAATAGTATTGCCGTTGTGATTAGAAAATATACAGCATTCACAATTTCTAAAATACCTACTTTTAATATTGAAATTTTCTTCCCATACAATACAATCGCTCGAATTAGGCTTGGTATAAAAACTAACGAAAGCCATGGATTTACAATAAAGGACGCCGTGATTAAAAAGGTATGATAACCCCATGAAACATAGCGATAAGTCGGATTATGCTTTTCACGAATCATTGTTTTCACATAAAAAGTACTACCTAAAAAATAGAGAAAGGATACAATTGCAATACTCCAAGCTATTCCATCAATTGTTTTCATGGAGAAATAATAACTAATCATACCACCAATACAGAAAACAATAATTGCACAAATATCATTTACTAAAGCACGTTCTTTTTTTTGACGCGCATAATGCATATTCACAATAAATAACGGGATCATAACGACTGTAAATAAAAGAATCCGCCATTCATACATCAAAGCTATCATCCCGAAGACACATGCGATAACAAAATAAATGATTGCCCAGTGTAAATAATATTTTTTTCGCGTTTGCCTTATATACATTAAAAACGGATATGTTGCTAAGTAGATAAATAACCAAGCAATAAATAGTGGAATATGATAGAAAGTAGCTTTACCAAGTAAAACGCTTAGTAAAAACGGAATGAGCAGCATCCCCCAGGCACCATGCTGCTTTGGAACAACTGGCTTCATGAATATAACACCTCACCTATGAAAATATTTCCCATTTACTATTATATAAAATTTCCATGTTAAAATTTAAATATATTAAAACAATTTTTTGTCATTTTTACAGTAACGATTAATCAAACGTTCCATCTTTTAAAAAGAAATTTCACCCTGTATTCTCTTATGACTGAAATAAAGTGAGACTTTGATCAGTGGAAGATACTCCATCTCCCATCTATCTTCCTTGAATTCCTCATAATTTTGAGGTGGGCCCCTTACTACCCGCAAATAGAAATAAAAAATGCTCCTTACCTTTGGTAAGAAGCATTTAAGAGGCAAACGAATATGTAAGTCGCGACCCTACAGTATATAACTATGTTTTACGATACATACTTATGCTTTGTTTACTTGAGAAGTTCACGTGTTTCTCACCTTCTAAAATGCCATACATCTTTTTAGGTGGGAGAGAGCATCCGGCCATGCATAGAAGCGGTCAGATCCTTTTCCTGCCCCATAAGTTTCTCATTATAAGCGTATTCCGAAGTAAACCCGCTGTAAATCCCATCATCCACCATGAAAACATTTGCCACGGTATCCACGCGGTCCTTGTCCTAAAAATATATTAGACACAAGTGCTGCAGTAGCTCCAATGATAAAGCCTGTCTCACTTCCGAAAACAATAGCTGAAACAATAATTACAAACGAAGTTGGTTGTACACTTGGAATAATTGAAAATTGAAAACGGCTAACTGCTGCTATCGCTGCTAAAACAGCAACAATAACGATTTCACGTGAAACAAATGCTTTTTTTTCAAATTGAATATAGAATGGTAACATAATGACGATTAGCATAAATAAACTACACCAAATATAAAATTTATCCGTTTGACTACATCCAACAAGCAATCCGAATGAAAGGACAAATGAGATCAACCATTTCATCATACTCATATGTTTCTCACCTTGCTTAATAAAAATTAGGAGCAAATCATTGCTCCTAATTTTTATTAAGCTGCTTTTCGTCTCCATAAAACATATGCTGAAGCAATGCATAATACACCCATTCCTACTGGCATAGCAGCATCCCAACCTGACGCTCCTGTTTTAGGTAATTGACCATTTCCCGCAGTTTTTTCACGATTTACTGTTTTTTCTTTTACTACAACACGAGATGTTTCCTCTTTCGGTTGCTTTTGCTGCTTTTCTATAACTTTTACTTCATCTACTATCAGCTGCTTCGGTTCTACAACCGTTTTTGTTTCATTTTCAGTTGAAACGTTCGTCCAATCGTAAATGGAACCTTTCCCGTTTACATAGTCTTTATATTGTATAAGAGCTAATAGGGCTTGTTCAGTTGCCATACTACTACCTTCTTTTCCGCTTGACAACCATTTGAATTCACCATTTGCTAATTGATAGGATATTAAGTTTTGAACAGCATTATAATTATTTTTAATAAATGCATTGCTCGTCGGATTGATTCCTGCTGCAGCTAGACCAATAATAGCTTGCGAGACACTATTGGAATTTTCTTTACCGTCAGCTAAAAACCCACCTGTTTTTGTTTGTTTTTTTGATAAAAATTGTACTGCTTTTCCAATGGATTTCTTAACTTCTGGTTGCTGTTTATATGGCGCTAATGCCGATAAAACCATACCTGTTACATCAACATTACTAGCGTCCTTTTTACTGCTCTGAACATTGTAAGTCCAACCACCATCTGTATGTTGAGAAGCTAAAATTGCTTTTACTAATGTATCACGATTCCATTTTGCATCTACTGGTACTTCATATTTTTTTGTATCAAGTGCAATAAGACTAAGTGTATAACCTGTAATAGAATCTAATTTTTCAGATTGATAAAGTCTTTGAATTAAATTCTCCCCTGCAACATTCTTTGGGTTACCATTAACTGCTGTAACCGCTAAAATTGTTCGTGCTACATCGGTAGAATTGAATCGATTTATACGCTTTTCTACTTTTTGTGTTAAAGACTGTAAATAGCTTATTTTTACCTCTGTTGGTATACTTTGCTCTGAATGCCCAAGTGCAATTGCAATCCAATCACTATCCACTCCGTCTTTCAGCATCTTTTGAGAAGCTTTTTGAATTGCACGATCTACCTTTTTCATTAGTAATTCATTTTTTATTGATTCTTGTGGTTTTTGCTCATTTGGCTTTTGTCCATCTGGCTTTTGCTCATCTGGTTTTTGTCCATCTGACTTTTGTCCATCTGGCTTTTGCTCATCTGGCTTTTGTCCATCTGGCTTTTGCTCATCTGGTTTTTTCTCATCTGGTTTTTTCTTACAAGTTCCTATCTTATCAAGTACTTGTTGAAGTGTTTCCTGACTCATTTTGTTCCAGTCTACAACAAAACGAAATGCAACAACATCTCCAGCTTCTAATTTATAACTATCTGCTCCACCCATTGCCGCTTTATCATTTACATCATAAGTCCATCCACTTGTTTCCCCAGCCATTAAACCATCAATACTCTTTATATACATACCATATTTCGTATTTTCGGCTGTTACTTTGCCATTCATGACCTTTTGCAATAAACTATAGGCTGTTTCCCCATCTTTAATTGACACTTCTTTTGGACATAAAATGATTCCTTTTTGCGATTCCCCAATAATCGCAAGCGTTGCTGTTTTCCCTTCAGCAAACGCAATATGTACAGTATTTGCGAAAGAAACAAATACTAATGCAAACGTCATTAATGACGTTTGCAGCCACTTTTTCATCGTTGCCATCTCCATCCGTTCCTCCCTTTGCAAAAAACTTACATAAAAAAAGCCCTCTAAGGGCGTGCAAAAGTACTCTCCACTTGAAAGTGCAAAACAAAATGCACAACACCCCCTATCCTCGTAGGTAATGGTTGTATTTGCATAGGAAAGGTAACCTGACTTATGAATGATTTATCCCGCATTAACGGACAGTACGACCCCCACCCCAAGATTCTAAAAAATTCAAGGAAGATATGTGGAGGATAAAGAATCCCCCATTGATAAAAGTCTTACTTTATTGTTACATCATTCACTTACAGTGGCGGGACCGCATTGGATTTTCACCAATTTCCCCTCTTAAGTAATCAATAAATACTATACACCTATACAATTATTAACATTATGAATTTCTGTATTATTTTACTATTGACGTAGCTTTTTGTCTATGTTTTATCTGATTTATTTTCTAAGAATATTATAGAGTAAATGCTATATAAATCCATTTTGATTTTTCGACATATAGCCGCGGCTATGAATAACAAAAGGTGACCTGCACTCGTTTTCTCTCTTTGTTTTCACTATGTCTGGGCAGGAAAAGGATCTGACCGCTTCTATGCATGGCCGGATGCTCTCTCCCACCTAAAAAGAAGGGTTTTATCTCGGTTTTTTAATTTGTATTTATATAGTAATAGACTTTTATTGAATATATTTCACTCTTTCATATGAATTGGCTCATCACATACAATTACCCCGTCTTCATCGGCATACACATAGTGATCTGAAACCCAAGAAATTTCACCAAAGAACAAAGGTATTTTTCTTTCCCCTCTCCCTTCTTTCACACTTCTTTTCGGCATCGTCCCAATCGCTAAAATACCTATATCAATATTACGAAGCTCTGCACTATCACGAACACAACCATACACAATAATTCCCGCTAAATTCCGTTCCTTTGCAATGTTTGCTAAATTATCCCCAAGCAAAGCACAATTCGTAGAACCTTCACCATCCACCACTAATACTGTTCCCTCCGGTAAAGTTTGTAATGCTTGTTTCACTAACACGTTATCATCTTTCACTTTAACTGTTGCAATCTTCCCGTGAAACTGCTCTTTCTTTCCATAAGACTGAAAGATCGGACGGCATACTTGTACCTTATTTTCAAATGCATCACAAAGATCCGTTGTTCGCCACATCTTCTTTCCTCTTTTCTTTTTCGATATACGTTACGTATTCTTGTACTTTCGCCATTCCCCTGTCTTATTTTGCAAAATTTTATATACTATAAGAAGAATATATATAAGGAAGTGTAGCTTATGAGCAGTAAAACAAACTTTTATCGCCTATTAAATATAGCATAAAACCCCATATACTGAACAAACGGCTCAATTATATAAATCCATTTTGATTTTTCGACATATAAGCCGCGGCTATGGATAACAAAAGGTGACCTGCACTCGTTTTCTCTCTTTGTTTTCACTTGGCATGGGGCAGGAAAAGGATCTGACCGCTTCTATGCATGGCCGGATACTCTTTCCCACCTAAAAAGAAGGGTTTTATGTCGGTTTTTTAATTTGCATTTATCTATTCCATAGACGTGTTAGCAAGTTCGTTTGCAAACTTGTTAATTTCCGTACTTCTTCCTATATATAGGAGAAAACTCTTCGTATTTTTAAAATTTTCTTCATTAAGCTTCCTATTGTATATCTAGAGATACATGAGAGGGTATTTAGATAAAATCCGCCCTGCCGATTAGTCAGCAGGGCGGATTCTGATAAACTATTTTATTAAATCAGCAAAGTTTGCTTTCGTTGTCTGGATTAAGCTCTCAACCTTTAGTTCAATTTGCACACCAATTTTTCCCCCGCTGACTATAATTGTTTCTAATGATCGAGCGTTTGTATCTATAAAAGTTGGAAATAATTTTTTCATCCCCACTGGCGAGCATCCACCACGAACATATCCGGAGACTTTTGTAATATCCTTCACCGCAATCATTTCCACCTTCTTTTCACCAGCAGCCTTAGCAGCTGTCTTCAAATTGAGCTCAGTATCTACGGGAATAACAAACACATAATATGCTTTGCTAGCTCCTTGAGAAATAAGTGTTTTGTACACTTCCCTTGTCTCCCTTCCAATTTTTTTGGCAACAGAGATGCCGTCGATTTTTCCGTCCTCTGGACTATATGACATCATGGAATATTCTATTTTTTCTTTGTCTAATATACGCATTGCATTTGTTTTATCTTTTTTCATATTATCCTCCTATTAATGCTTCAACAAAAATTCATATCATTACATCTGGTACATTTATTTTTATTATACAACTTTGTCATTATATCCGAGTGAAATTTCCCCAATAAAATATCCTTTTTAAAATATCATATACCTCGTGTTTTTCTTGTTTTTAGAATTTTAGGATCATCTATATAAATCCATTTTGATTTTTCGACATATAGCCGCGGCTATGGATAACAAAAGGTGACCTGCACTCGGTTTCTCTCTTTGTTTTCACTTGGCATGGGGCAGGAAAAGGATCTGACCGCTTCTATGCATGGCCGGATGCTCCCTCCCACCTAAAAAGAAGGGTTTTATGTGGTTTTCTAATTTGTATTTATATAAATTGAATTGAATTAAGAACTATGAATATCAAATTTAAATTAATATACTTTCACTCAACAGAAGCAAACACAAAAAAGAAAACCCTGCAGATTAATTGCTAGCGGGATTTAGTACATATTGGGGTAGTGAATAACTTTCAATGGATTCCATATACATTTCTGCTAACCGTGATCCATCGATTAATTGAGCATTTAATTCTTTCACATTTAAATGAGACAAGCATATATTATCGTATAGGACCCCCACTCATAGAACCCACCGTAAAAAGAGCACTTTTATACAGTGCTCTTTTTCGGCATATAGAATTTAGATACCAAATAACGTTTTTGTTAACTACCTCTACTTTTATGTATTAAATTCATTTGTTTTGCAATGGACAATCTAATTTTTGTCCTATTTAGAATAAAATAATCCGTAATCTTCAATTTTGGAGAGATAAAATTTGAGACCATATTCAGGATATCACTATAGTACTATCCATTTATGTACTGATATGTGCGGCTATTGCTTTCCTCTCCCACCATCAGTAAAAGACGCTTGTCTTTCAGCTTGTATGAAAAAATGTTTTATGTAGCAATTTTATCAACACCCTCATATCTGGAGATAGTCCTATTAAAAAGTACAGAAACAAATTGTTACTGTACTTTTATTATTTTTTATCATCATTTATCCCAATTCATACTTATAATATACTTACTTTTTTCATACTGAGTAGACATAACATCACTTATCAGAAGTTGTTAAGTCCATTTTTTACAGATGGTCTCAATATTGTGTGTTATGTATTCAAGCACCTTCACCAATAAAGATATCCCTTATCCTCATTATTCCATATAGAGAGCAACACCCCTCTCTCCGTTAGAAGAGAGGGGTGTTGCTCGTTCTTAAAATCTTTTATTTTTGTTTGCTGTTTTTTCTAAGTAAGAAAAGCCCTGTAAAGGAAGCCCCAAATGTAATTACAATTGCAACAGCAAGGATTCCCCAGGACACAACATTGTTAGGAATTGACCTAGCAAAAGTCGATAAGAGTGCTCCTAAAGTTGCTAACCAGACTAAAGCTACCAGATTAGTCCAGCCTGTTTTTTTTGTCATGATTTATTCACCTCCCATTCTTTGATTATATCATTTGGAATAAGCGATTTATTTTATATTTTTGAATACAAAACGTAACAAAAACGAAAGTTTTATCTCTTCATAGTTGTCAATGAAAATTCAGTTCATTTTTTATTTTGGGGAACAATTAATTTCTTAAGTTGATGGGCATGTATAGTGACCCCTAGTATCTGAACTAGTGGATTTCAATTCATTATTTTTTCCATTCTGTAAGCTTAACATCCCATAGCAATGCATCTGTATCAATAAATTTAATACTAAGTTCATTTGCTTTATCCAACTCTATCTCAAAAGAACTTGTGGATGTAGATATGCTTTCTTCAGAGAATCGAATGGTTTGTACATCTTTTCCATCAATAGAAATAATTATCTTACCGGAATGTTTGCTAGCACCATCAGGGATACCGAGATATCCCGAAATTTTTGCATACTTACCTTTTAACAAGTATTTAAATTGCTGAGAATTTGTCCCTTTACTACTATACATATTTAATTTAGGTTCAATTTTTTTATGAGCCACTTCAAAGCTAGTGGAATTGTTAACTTTCGGTACATATCCAGTACTTTCTGTCAGTTGATTTAGCGCTATAACAGTTCCATTTTTTAGGGATTGTTGTTCCTTTTCTAATGATTTATTAATTTCACCTACAACTACAAGTACTCCTAATGTCAAGATAAATGCTGTTACACCTGTAATAATAAAGTTTTTCAAAGTATTATTAGAGCGAAATCCTATTTTATATGCACAAAATCCTATTGTAGCACCCATTGCATTCACAATTACATCATCAATGTCAAAGCCACCAAGAAAAGTAACCATTTGTAGGACTTCTAGTATAAGAATAGAAATACAGAATGAAGTAATAAATCTAATAAAGCTACAACGATATAACATAGGAATTAATACCCCAAAAGGTATGAATGCTGTTAAATTTCCAAAATTAAAAAACCATAGATTAAAATCTTCCCCATCTACCATATTTGGCAAGCCCAAAGGAATACTACTCGGAATTAACTGGAATTCATATTCATGGTTAATATATTTTAATCCCAATCTATCGAAACCAAGAAACATAAAGTAGAGGATCAGAACGGAATATATTCCTAATATTGCAAGGGTAATGTTACGATGTTTTCCTTTGATAATAAAACCTCCTATTACTAATAATTGTTCTTATTTATACTTTTGCAAATTCGTATATTTTAAATATAACAATAAAACCATGTCGGCGTAAGTAGTAATAATCGGTTCTGTTGCAAAAACCATTAAATTTCTTGTGAGTGAAGAAGCAGATTGGATTACAGGTCAGATTATTCATTCAAAAGGCGGATTTAAAAGATAAATTAAACAAAAAGGTTCTGGTTCTAGAGCCCTTTTGTTTTTAATTTTAAGGATATATCAATTGGTGTAAAGAAATTCACTTAAAGTAACGGGTACTAATATTTAACGACACGTACCAAAATGATTAATCTTTTTTATAAAATAAGTTGAAATTAGACCAAAGAAAGAGCATGTTTTAATTAATCTTTTTTCAAAATATGCTTTTTTTTGTCGTTTTTTTATCACGGTTAATAACATTAATTTGATCAAACTTTATTACAAAGTTATAACTTACTTACCCTATATAATTTTAGTTACCATAACCCCACTTATCGGTAGAAATTTTTTTATACAAAAAAAGACACTCGAATAGGTGTCTTTTCTAATTAATAACCATTTTAACAGAAACAGCTACATCCAATAATAATTAAAAGAATAAACAATACGATTAATAAAGCAAATCCGCCACCAAATCCGGCTTCAAAGCCCATATTTTTTCCTCCTTTTAAGAGGTAAAACTAATGAGTATACATGGTTTTCAACGGTTGCGTATCACATATTATGTTTTAATGTAAAATGTGAGCATGTTTTTATAAAAATAAAAAACTTGAACGCTAAAAAGATTGATAATTCAAACTTAATTTAGTATACTTTAAAAAAGCCTTAAGGAGTGATCTCTTATGTTTAGACGAAACACTTCTTTCCAACTTCATCATCATACATAAAGCCGTGTATTCCGAGGAATTTTTTCTTCGTGGGTACACGGCTATTCCTGTTAACCCACGAAGCCATTATAAAGCTATGTGGGTATTTTTATACCTGCATAGCTTTTTTTATTTTAAAAAGGAGTGATCATAATGAATGTACGCAATGTAAAAGGAACGAAAGATTATTTACCTGAAGAACAATTGTTGAGAAACCAGATTAAAAGAGTTTGCGAGGAAACATTTGAAGCATATGGCTGTAAACCGCTAGAAACACCTATTTTAACGTACTTCCCGAAAGAAGTCCCCCCTCTTCAAGCGCGTGACGGGCGATAGCCAAGCGATAAGGTGGGGATGAATTTCGGTTAGGCATCGCCTAACTGACTTGTAAGAATAACCAATTATGATTGTGGTGCATACATTCAATATCCGATATATTCACTTGTTTATAAGATTTAGCAGGATTTTGTATATAATGGCCGTCCAAATCTTGCACATACACCATCTTCCCTGTAAATCCTGTCACGAATCCTATTTGTCCAAACGCTTTCACCTTATCACCTAGATACACTGTGCCTACATACGGTGTATTTTTATTATTTCTTTTCGCTGTTCTATTTTTCGTTTTTCTTCCTTTTCTTGCAGTTGCTTCATGAAGAGAACGCTTTTTCTTTCTAAATTGTTTGATGCGAAACTCACCACTTTGCTGATATTCTTGTAATTGTTTCGGATTGGTAATCGCAATGGCATCATTATAATGTGTTTTTGATAATCTTAATTCTTTTCGCTTCGGTGTTGTGTAACTGCCATACGTGATCTCACAATCTAAACGCTTCATGATTTGAAGCCGCAAAATATTCATAAAGGCGGTCTCTTTATACTGTTTTGGTTCCTTAAAAACGTGTTTAATTTTTCCTTGATGGAATTTTTCATGGCAATCTTCATGTACTGTCACGAGGTTCTCTGCCATATCTGAACCACCCTTATGTCGCTCAATTAGATGGTGTGTGTGCAAAATGCCACCTTTTTTCTTACAGATTTGACATGTATAATGGTCCCTCGCAAACACATAGTATCTTGTATTCCAAAAGCCAAATGCGTCTCCTTGTTGGTACTCTTTCCCTTGTATATCAGGGTTCTTTAGTTTTTGGGCATCGAATTTGCCAACTTCTACAATGACTTTTAGTGAAGGTAGTAACGATTTGAATATTTCAATCCAATGAATGATGTTATCGGTTCGGCTTTGAATCGATGGTGGAAGCCAGCCATCTTTCTTTTTTCGATTGAGAAAGCGCGCTTTTCGGTAACGGGTTTTACGTTGTCTTCGGCTTCTACGTAATGTGGCTCTAAGAGTAAGGTTCTCTTTCACATCCTGACGTCATTCAATGGTTCCTTTCGCTAGTACTTTTTCCTCTGTTGTAATTGCGATCCCCACATATTTTGCACCGCTATCGACACCGATTGTAATAGGTTGTACTGTTTCACCAGTCGCATATTGCAATTGAATGGTAAACGGTGTGTAACCTATAATCTTAGCTTTTCCTTGTTTGAGAAGAAGCCGCGCCTTACGAGTACTGCAAGGCATGAGCGGTTCTCCACGTAAATTCTTGACAAATACACGCATGTTTTGTCCCTCCTAAGAGTTTGTTTCCCTTCGCCAATGTTTGTAGGTGTTAGCAACTTCTTATGAAAGAAGGCTTGTGGTTGACCGTTCCTTCCCAACCAGAACTGTTACAGCGCCACCATAGAGCCAAGAACTAGGGAATTATTCTTGGGTATGCAACCTACGAACGTAGTCTACAAAAGGCTGAGGCTAGACAACCAGGGCTTTTTACAAGCCCCCACTTCAAAACGCGTTAGCGTTTAAGTGGTGGGTAGTTGACATATGTATGAACTGATGTCTTATAAATATGGTGGTGGCGCTGAAATTTTAAAAGAATACTTATAGAATGGGCCGTCCTTACTCTGGACGGTTTTCTTTCCTCGATTGAGTATCCATACCTGCAAATTAGTTGACATAATAAAATTATGATATATACCATTGTGTTTTTCATCTAAATATAAAAGTACTATTTTAAATAGAAATAAATAAAAGAAGAAACGTATGTTGGTTTCTCCTTCTTTATATATAAATCCATTTTGATTTTTCGACATATAGCCGTGGCTATGAATAACAAAAGGTGACCGGCACTCGTTTTCTCTCTTTGTTTTCACTTCGTATGGGGCAGGAAAAGGACCTGACCGCTTCTATGCATGAACGGATGCTCTCTCCCACCTAAAAAGAAGGGTTTTATGTCGGTTTTTTAATTTGTATTTATATAAAATACTCTATTTAAAAATCAATTATTTTATGAAAGCTTATTTATAAGTTGATTTAAATCTTGCTTTGATTTTGTCGTTAACGATTTAATTCGTTTTACATCGATTTTTTGTTTCTCCGTTGCAACGATTAACGGATATATGCTTTGCCCGATTGTTTTATAGTCAGTTGGATGTGCCGTTTCTAATTCTTTTTCTACTACATCCCATTTCTCATTAATTTGTTTTCCGAGCTTGTTTACCGTATCCAATTTTGGGTTAGCCGCTAATTGTTTATCTAAGCTTTCAATCAATTGGACAACTTCTTTCACATTTGTTTTCACATTCAACTTCTGTTTTGGAGTTGTTGCTGTTGTATCTTTATTCGATGTTTTCCCATTTGTAGTTTGATCCGTAGTTTTAGCATTTGTCTCTTTACTAGTTTCTTCCTTATCTGTCGTTTCTTTTGAACTCTTTTGGTCATTACCTGATTTTCCAGTAGTAGTAGTTGTGTTTGTTTCTTTCCCCTCGCCTTTCGTCGCGCTCGTTTCGTCTGCACTCGTCGTTTTTGCATCTTCTTTCGCGTTTGTTTGTTCCTTTTTCATTTCTTGCCCCTGATCTGTGGAGGTACTACAAGCTGTAATGGAGAGCATTGTACCAATTGCTAATGAAGCAATCGTAATTTTTTTCATTTTCATAAAAAGCCTCCTATACTTACAAATTAAACCTCCCTAATACGATTCTATTTATTATTGAAAATTCCTTTTCACTCTATTTTTTGTAATAAACTGTAATATTTATCAATAAAACCCACCATTTGAATGAATCACTTGCCCGGTTACCCACGCTGCCTCTTCACTTATTAAAAATGAAATGAGACGTGCCACATCCATTGGTTCTCCAATTCTACCAGCTGGAAACCTTCCAATAAGAGATTCCTGTACTTCTTTATTCATCCACCCTGTTTGTGTCGGTCCTGGATCAACTGCATTTACAGTGATTCCTTTTTTTGCTGCAGCCGGTGCTACTGAATTTGTAAATGCTTCAATTGCTCCTTTTGTTGCTACATATGCAAGTTCATCTGGCATCGGTCCTAACGACTGTCCGGAGGTAAGATTAATAATTCTACCACCCGTTTCCAACGTATGATTTTTGATAAATAATGCACTTAATAGCATTGGCGCACGTACATTGACCGTATAGTGTCGGTCTAGCTCTTCTACATCCAATTCATCATAATTTGTATTTGTCGAATAAGCTGCATTATTGACTAGAATAGATGGTTCACCTAAACGTTCTGAAGCCATGTATAATAGACGGTTTGGTGCATATGACTGCGCTAAGTTCACTTCTGCCATTTCACATCGCACACCAAAATTTTCAATTTCTTTTTTTAATAAAAATGGTTCCTGATCGTTCATCCCCCATGGCATTGCTTTATCGTAACGAGGCCAGTATGTAAAAAAGATATCAATTCCTTTTTGAGCAAGTAGCTTGCTAACTGCTGCTCCAATTCCATCTAAACGTGTTGCTCCCGTAACAATTGCTATTCTCGTCACTCGCTTCTCCCCCTACACAATATAGTAAAAATTTCATCAGTGTCTTTCTCTATCCCCACTGGTGATTAGTTAAATCCATTGGGCTTTAACGGGATAAATCCTCTGCACAAATACAGAGGATTTATCATTTTATTTAATATTTGCTAAAATACGTTCTGCATCTAGTTGTAAACTGCGGGTTACAATTACATTTACTATCGTAAACACAATTAAAAGAATGAAAAACATTCCCCACATACCAATGCCGAAGTAATAGTATAAAGCAAACACACCACCAACAATAATTAAATCTACTAAAATATTCGCTAGGAAATTCCATAAAGTTGTATAACGGCCTTTAAACAATTTTTGTTCTGTATCCCAATTAATATCAGCAGTTTGTGCATCCCAACGTGCACCAATTAAGTTGTTGAACCATAGGCCATTTGCACAAAGTAAAAACCATAGCAACATAAAGAGTGGAGAAACACCAGCAACAAAGATTAAAACAAGACCAAAAATAGCTAAAATCGTTATATTAATAGACCAAGCTGTCAATACTTTTGCAAAAAATAGGTCTGCTGCTTTCACCGGTAAATAACGATTCACAAACCATGTACGTCCATCTCTAGAAAAAGATGTTGTTGCAATTACATTATTCCCCATTAAGAGTAGTCCTGCACAAAAGCCAATTCCAATTGCAAGACCAGTATATTCTGGATTTTCCACATAATTAGTCAGCCATGTTAAGTTGCCATTTTGCACAAAAATAACAAAGAACAACATGATTGGCATAATAAATGTTTGAACGATACAATTTAGAAAAAACTGAGGTGTTCGGAATAAAATACGAAACTCTTTTTTTACATATGCTTTTAAATGTGAACTTTGAATCGTTGCTTTATTAAAGCTCTCTGTTGAAATAACTTCCTTTTTCGCTGTGCTCGTTGAAAGGCCAATTACCCCTTTTAAATATGTACGCTGCGAAACATAGAAAAATAATACGAAAAACGCGAAAGAAATCGCTGCAAAAATAAGAACATACAAAATTCCTTTCCACGATGCATGTTCTACTAACCCCATTGCTCCAAAATACGATGATGGAAAGTAATTTGTCATTTGAACCAAAAGTGATGATTGATTGTCTGTAAAATAATTTGCCATCATATCACCAGATGCGACACTTTTGTTTTTCCATTGAATGAATAGATTGATTCCGACGATAAAGAATAAGGAAAGCATCCCAATAAAGATATTGCTGCGATCTTTATTTTTAGCAATATTTGTGTAACGCATAATGACTGTCATTAAAAGTGACGCAAGCACAAGTGGAATAATTGGGAAAAATAAGTAAACGAGTAAAGTATATAAATAGTATGTAATAAATGCACCGCTTTGCATGCCGTAAACAATAAAGATTGGAAGTATAACGAAAGATGCCATTACATATTGAGTAATTAATACAGTAATAAATTTTGCCGTAATAATATGTGATGGTTGTAATGGTAACGGTAATAACGTTTCAACATCATCGCTGTAGTAAAAAACAGTTAAAATGGTTGTAATACTAATAACAAATACCCAAATACTACCGACTGCTAATCCCATACCAATAATTGTACTTTCTTGGCCAATTGGCTTTAATCCATTGTACATTCCTAACGTAAGTGGACCGATAAACAGAAATCCACAAAATAAAAGTGCCAAAAATGAAAATACATATATCCAACGTTTCTTTTTATCCGATATAATGTCCGCATAATTTAATTTCAACAATACTTTTGTTAATATCCAAATTTTATTCATTACCTGTCATCTCCAAGAACATTTTTTCAAGAGATTCGTTTGATTTAAAATGATCTCTCATTTCATTTAAATTTCCTTGGAACTGCAGATTCCCTTTATTAATAATTGCAACGCGATCACATAATTTTTCAGCCACTTCTAATACATGCGTGGAGAAAAATACAGTTTTTCCTTTATCAGCATGTTCCCGCATCATTTGTTTTAAGATAAATGCCGATTTAGGATCTAGCCCTGTCATTGGCTCATCTAAAATCCACACATCTGGATCATGAAGCAAAACACCAATAATAATAATTTTTTGTCTCATACCATGTGAATAACTTTGAATCTGATCAGACAAGGCATTATACAAATCAAATCTCTCTGCTAGCGTACGAATCTTCTCTTGTCTTACTGCATTTGGAACTTCATATATATCTGCCATAAAATTTAAATATTCAATTCCTTTTAATCGCAAAAACATATCCGGGCTATCTGGAACATAGCCAAATGTTTTTTTTGCTTCCAACGGCTCTTCCGCAACATCTTTTCCATTGATTAAAATTGTTCCTTTATCGATGGAATGAACACCCGTTACCATTTTAATTGTTGTAGATTTCCCTGCACCATTTGGACCTAAAAAACCAAAAATCTCTCCACTTGGTATCATTAAACTCAAATCTTTTACAGCAAATGTAGTGCCATTATAACTTTTTGAAACATTCGAAATCTCGATCATATTATCCAACCTTTCCCTGTTTTACCAATAAACTATATTCCTATTATAACATAATTATATTTTTAGATTTTTAAATTCTTTCTGATTTTTCATTTTTCATTAGGATACTTTATAGTCAATTGTTAGACAGGGCATTAAATTCTAACGCTTTCCAAAAAGATTGGCGCATTCAGAAGAGAACATTTATAACGCAGTGCTTTTCTTCACTCAAACATATATTTCTTTAGCCCTGAAAATATATATACAAACCTACACCAACAAACAAAACGACCGCTAACAAAATATAAATCATCGTAAGTCTCGTAATATTCCCTTTCGTTGATCCATCATAATTTGCATCCGCACTCTTTCCGACAAAAATCGTTCCCGCAACTGTAATTACTACAAGCGATAGTGTTACTAGTACCAACACGAGCATAATGTCTCCCCTCCCTTTTCCATCATTTTACAACATTTTCACTGTTTATAATGTATAAATAGTTTTGTTTTTCTGAATTTTAAGTGAAATAAACTGAAACACTTCTGAAGTAAGGTACTTTAACAAAAAGGATAAAAGACCATTAGCCATTTAGAAAAAGGAAAATAGAATTAAAAAAATCTAGATAGAAACAGATATATGACACAAAAAGTCATCTTCTCTTCCACCTAGATTTTTTAAATTGAATCTTATTTTCCTTCTAATAATAGCGTTTTAATAGCTACTAATTGTTCTTTTGTAAAACCGATTCCTTTTTCTGCATATACTTCTACAGAACCGTATGTTCGAGTGATTTCATCTAGTGCAGCTTGTAAATACTCAGCACGTGCTTCAAACATAGCACCTAAAATTGCTCTGCTCTCTTCATCTTTGAGCTTTGCTCCTAAAAAGGCCATCATTTTTTGATTTAACTTTTCACGAAATCCGTTACTTAATAAATAATCTTGCATCACTGTCTCTTCTCGTACACCAAGAACAAGTAATAATAAAGCAGACGCAAAACCTGTTCGGTCTTTCCCAGCTGTACAATGATTAACAAGTGGTAAATTTTCTGGATCTTGCGCAAGTTGTAAAAAGCGTACAAACGCTTCATTATCTGTCACAAAGTCTTTATTCATTTTCACTAAATATTCACCAGGTTTTCCAAGCATCGATACATCACCAATTTCGAAAAACTCATTTATATTTAAATCTTTCGCTATATCTTGCATCACAGGTAAGCCAACTTGGCGAACACCATTCATTTCTGGGTTTGGTTTGTGTTTCACTTCAAAATCTGTTCGGTAATCACATACGAGCTTCAACCCTGATTGTTGTAAATACTGAATATCTTGTTCTGTTAGTCCTGCTAATTCTTCAGAACGATATAATTTCCCCCATTTCACTCTGCGGCCATCTGTCGTTTCATAGCCACCTAAATCACGGAAGTTAAATGCACCTTGCAAAGGTAATCGGCGCTCAGCTACTGTAATAGCTTGTCCTCTATTTGTTACTAATCGAAAATAAGGTCGCGCTTCACCGCTAGGGTCTTTTACCATGCAAGACGATGCACCTGTTACTTTTATTAGAAATTGTCCTTTTTCTTCAATATGTTCTGAAGAAGTGTTCCAATAAATATTTACTTCGTCTACTAAGTCGTCCCACTGTATATGTAGCATATTTTCATGATTTCGTTCTACTTTTGCCTGTAGCCAACCTCTTTGTTGCTCCATGATCTCACCAACACTTTCTCTATATAATCCTTACCAAACTCTATTGTATTATAATGATACCGCTCATGTCGTTACTATATTTATAACATTCTTTAATCTACTTTCTAAGATTAAGAAAAGATTTCCTTTACTTTCGCAACCGTTGAACAAGGTGTGCCACGAAATATATAAGCGATTTGTTCTTCTCCTAAATCTTGATACACAACTGTTCCCCGTTGAGGGTGTGTGTAAAATTCTAATCCATTAATCATTTGTACAGAACCATAATTTCTAATCCACGACGTAGTACGATAATAACTACGCTTAGAATGGCGACATACCCAAAGTGTATATAGCTGTTCTTTCAAATCCCAGTACACATACTGTATTTCATCACGCCCTAAACCGATCGATTCAAGTCGCCAAGACGAAAGAATTGTAATTGGTAAGGAAGAAAACTCTATTTCATTTGGTGAATACCAGTTACTGCACCGGCTTATTTCACCGCCAATTGGTACTCTTGCTTGAAAGCTCAATGTGTGAAACGGCTTATTGACTTGTTGCTTTGCTTTCTCTAGTTCTAACGGCTGTAAGCCTTCCAGAAACTGTTCCATTTCTTGTTGTTGCACAAACCCTTCATCAATTGAAACTTCGACTTGCGTTTTCCACTTGGAAATGACATAGCTATCTTTCCCTTTATAGTTAATACCTCTCCAATAAAAGAGTCCATTGTACTGAAAACATTCACCTTGTGCTTGATGAATACAGCTATCAGGAAATGTTGGCTCCATAATGTCTAGAAAAAACTCTTTTACCCGAAACGTTCCTGTCGGTGTGATAACTTGAAACCAAAGTGTTTCCCATTTTTCTCCTTCTTGACGGTCTGAAATATTTTCAATATGCCATCCATCAAATAATAAGACTGGATATAGCGAAATCATATGCTTAAACTTTTGTTTCAACATATATAGCCCCCTCCTTCTTGAATACTTCGTGGGTTTGTAGCATTTATCCTTGCACGAGAGGGATTGTCTTCGAATATATAGAATACTAGAAAATAAATTGTTATTAATGTACAGAGGAGGAGCATCTTTGGATATCATTACATTACAACAACAATTGGAGCTCATTCAGCAAAACGACTATACGCAAATGTATAACATTGATCTTAATGAGTTAAGTATACATATGCTTCAACATATCGGTACTACCGATGGTTATGTACGTGAAGAATTAATATATAATTGCTTTTCACATTTTATTCTTAATGAACTCCTTCCACAGACTCAATTAGAAAAGTTATTAACAACATGCCTCGATCAAAACTATTTATTTTGTGAAATTAACTGCCCAAATACGGATGGAGTTTTTACTCGTTCTTTTACAACATTATTAATCGCATTAATTTTAAAGTTCGATACCTCTCATTCTTTTTTATCTGTAGAAAAACTCAAAGAAATTAAAGAAAAACTTATTGACTATACGAACCGTGAAAGTGATTACCGAGGCTATGTAAAAGATAAAGGTTGGGCCCATAGTATCGCTCATGTATCCGACGCTTTTAATGAAATGATTCACAATCCAAAAATTCCACTTGAATGGTATGAGGAGATTGTTCATTGTATTTTAAATAAAATATTTATTTATTCGACTGTACATCACACCAGTGAAGATGAACGTATTGTAACACCTCTAATTACTATGCTTTGTCATGGACTCCCGAAAGGGCGGCTTTGTTATATTATTTATACAAAAATGAAACGATTACCAAGCTTTAAAAAAAGACTCCCTCTTTATGAGTATTGTAAACTATGTGCAAATGTCAAAACATTTTTACGAACTCTATTTTTCAGAACCAAAAGTGATCCCATCCTTTCATCTGTAGCAACCCAAACAGCTAAAATGTTGAACGAATTACCAAAATACTACTAATACAAAAGGAGTACATGATGAAAAACCGATTCGTACTCGAAGCGATTGAATCTAATCATTAGGATTATCCGATTAAGATGACATTTATCCTGTTATTCACTTGTTTTAAAATGCTCTTTAATGATTCAAAATTACATGGTTCTGCCCCAATCCTGCCCTATAACTTAATAAAGTGAAACTTTGATCAGTGGAGGTTTTCTTCATCCTTCACTGATCATTAGTTGAACCATTCGGGCTTTTACGGGCGATTTATCCCCCACCTAACTTCTTTGCTTCCTGTCGAACTTTGAGGTGGGGGTATTACTGCCCGCAAATAGCGGAATAAAGTGAAACTTTAATCAGTGGGGGTTTTCTTCATCCCCCACTGATTATTAGTTGAACCAATCGGGCTTTTACGGGCAGTTTATCCCCCACCTAACTTCTTTGCTTTCTGCAGAAATTTGAGGTGGAGGTATTACTGCCCGTTAATGCGGGATAAACAGAAACACCTCCATATATTCGTATCTAATTAAATACGATATAAGAGGTGTTTTTCCTTGTCTTATTCTATTGAGTCACTCTCTATATCGCTCTACTCCAATTAGGTTCTTTTATATTTAAGAATAAGCTATATGATAATATTTACATTATCCTGCTATTGATTATTCTTTTCTTAAATTTCTTCAGAAGGTTCTTTAGTTGAATCTGGTTCATCTTCATTTAATTATGAAGGCATTGCCTAGATATCTGTGAGTTTACCGTAAAATGTATTTCGAGAAAGAGTTACTTTAGTAAAAAATGTGCAAGATTATGTGCTGTGATTTATCAAAGATATCGTTAGGAATGTTTCAAATCCACAAAAATTAGTTTTCTATATATATTTATAATCCAGGTAACAAAAGAATTAAATAAATATGTAGTATTGTCAATAGCTATACTAGTTAACATTCCTATGAAAGCACTTCCTATTATATCAAATGGATAATGATGTCCTAGCCAAATACGTGAGAAACCTGTCAAAATTGCAAAAAACCACATGATTGAGCCAAATAAACGTTCGCGAAGTAAGATGGAAGTTGCTAAAGCAAACGCCACCGTTGTATGTTTACTGGGAAATGAAGAATTATTCTTTGATGGAATAAGTAAACGTACACGATGTATAACAAACGGACGAGGTTTAAAGTAAAAAAGCTGGATAAAACGGTTTATACATAAAGCGAACCCTACTGATACTCCTGCAAATAAAATAATTTTTTTGTAGGAATTACTTCTAAACCACATTAAAGCTAATAAAAAAATGTACAGGAATCGAGTCTTTTGTGAAATAAATATCATAAATGTATCCAAGGTTGAATTACGACCAGCTAGACGATTGATAGCCCTAAACATCTTGTAATTCATGCAGATGCTCTCCTTTATTTTTGAGAATTATATAGATATCATCCCCTCGCGAAAGAAAAATATGTAATGTGCATGCCCTTTCTTATTATTCTACTTAGTAAATAATATTCCTTTCTTCAACTATCCTGCCCCCGTTAGCGCAATAAGAAAAAACGAAATCCCTTCTTTATTAAGATAAGATATTTCGGTTCATCTTTTTTATAAAACTTTATTTTCTATGTTCATTTTATATAAATCCATTTTGATTTTTCGACATATAAGCCGCGGCTATGGATAACAAAAGGTGACCGGCACTCGTTTTCTTTCTTTGTTTTCACTATGTCTGGGCAGGAAAAGGATCTAACCGCTTCTATGCATGGCCGGATGCTCTCTCCCACCTAAAAAGAAGAGTTTTATGTCGGTTTTTTAATTTGTATTTATATATACAAATCATCTCCCCTAAAATTGGACTGTATACTTTGATACAAAGATAGATATCCTAAATTTTGAAGTTATATTTTTAAGGAGGAAACAATTTATGACAGTAGTCACTAAACTCAAACAAACCATTTCTGGTTTAAAAAGTGCGCAAGTATGTTTAGAAGAATTTGTTCTTGATACTGACAATCAGCAAGCAAAGCAACTGTATCAAAATGCAGCTCAGCAAACACAGACAATTATTGATTCTTTAGAACCACGCATTCAGGAGATTCAACAAGAGGAACCTCAATATAATCAATAAAATGCGGTGATTGCCAGACCTTTGGCACAAGTAGAATAATAGTTGGACTTATATATTTGGAAAGTATTTATACTCTTAGGCTAACTGAAAAAGGATGATTCAATATCATCCTTTTTCTTTAGGTGATTTCACATAATTTAAGAGAAATGGATGATATTTTTTCTTCCTTTCCTTTGAAATTTTTAGTTTTTAAAATGAAATTATCCACACATACTACCGTTACGCCTTCAACCTAGAATCACTTCTTTAGCTCAGGCTTTCGAGAACCTTCCAACAGGCTCGACAATTCGAGGACAGTTAATTCGTAAAGCTGTTTCCTCGTTTTTTCTTGTTTATCAATCTTTTATACAATTAACTTGCATAATTTTTTTTATATCGCAAACACTACCCATAAGCCGTTCGAACTAGCGGCTTCACTCTTTCAATGGCTAGGAAAACAAATTACCTTCCTAGTCAAACTCACGAGATCCACAGGCAGACAGCTTACATAGTTGTCTGCCAAATCTTAAGAAATCTTTTGTATATTTTGTAAATATTTATACATACTATCCTTAAGCCGCTTGGGCTGCGGTTGTATTCTATGTCAACTAGCAATCTCCGTGTTAAACGCTTTACTGGCAGGCAACTTTTTTAAGTTGTCTGCCAAACCATTAATGTTTTTGTATAATTGATGATATTTTTGTACATACTTTTTAAAGAGCTACCAATACTGACATTTCCATTCTCTCCCTGACGGACTCCCCTCCGTTACCCAAAGGCTTTAATAGCAGGCAACTTTTTAAGTTGTCTGCTATTTTTTGTATAATTCTTTTCATTTTACCCATACTATCTAGGAACCCTTTACCAATACGAGTCATTTTGGAACTACTTGGCTCCTCCTGAAGTTTTACTTTTGATAAGACAAGCGAAATCGCTTGTCTTATTCTTAAGTGAATGCCTCCAGCTTTTAATTCTCCTAAACGTTTTGCTACGAAAGATTGATCCTTATCGTATGGTAACGCTACTAGTGGCGTATTATAATAAAGTGAAACTTTGATCAGTGGGGGGTTTCTTCATCCCCCACTGATCATTAGTTGAACGAATCGGGCTTTTACGGGCAGTTTATCCCCCACCTAACTTCTTTGCTTTTTGCTGAACTTTGAGGTGGGGGTATTACTGCCCGTTAATGCGGGATAAATTGCCTCATTCACACTATTCATTCCACCGAGAGTAATAAACGACTGCAGCTTGCTAAAGAACTTGGTGCTAAACTTGCCAAGCTAGGCCGGGACATTCTGCATCCATCTTGAAATGGATGGACCTGAAAGAATATGAGACTTATTTACAATTTGCACGAAATACTTTTGGACAAAGTGGATAAATATATGGGATATATCGAAGACGATTCATCCCCACCTTACTTATTGGGCTGTGCCCTTCATATTCCTTGAGGATGGAGTGTTCTCGCCTATTTTTTGATAAAATAACAAAACATGTTAATAGACAAAAAAAATAAGGGAACGCTTATCGTTCCCTGTCATATCCAATCCGTTTTTTAATTTCGGCTAAATTCATCTTCGCAATTTCTCTAGCACGTTCCGCTCCACTTTCTAACGCTTCGTACAATAAGTGCGGTTCATCCATATACCTTTCATACTTTTCTCTTGGCTCTTCTAATTCACGGTTTACAACGCGAAATAATTCTTTTTTCACGTCTCCCCAGCCAATTCCGATTGCATACTGTTCTCGCATTGTTTGTACTTCCTCTTTCGTTGCAAATTCTTTATATAACATAAATAATGTTTCCGGTTCCTTCGGCTCATTTGGCAATGAAGAATCCGTTTTTATTTTAAAAATCAACTTTTTCAATTTTTCAGGTTGTGCAAAGAGAGGAATCACATTTCCATAGCTCTTACTCATTTTCCTACCATCAAGACCAGGCAAAATAGCTCCTTCTTCCTGAACAATATATTCCGGAAGCGTAAAAGTTTCTCCAAATGTATTATTGAAATACGTCGCAATATCTCTTGTAATTTCAATATGCTGGATTTGATCTTTCCCAACAGGTACATGACTAGACTGGAATAATAAAATATCTGCTGCCATTAAAATAGGATACGTGTACAATCCCATATTTACACCTGTATCGATATCAACACCTGCTTCTTTATTGTGCTCTACCTTTGCCTTATATGCATGCGCTCGGTTCATAATCCCTTTCGGAGTTAGACAAGCTAAAATCCACGCCAACTCTAAAATTTCGGGCACTTCGGTTTGCCGATAAAAGATAACATCTTCACCTAACCCTAATGATAACCACGTTGCAGCTACCTCTTTCGTATACTCACGAAACAGCTTTGGATCTTGCACAGCATTTAGCGCATGATAATCAGCAATAAAATAAAGCGCCTTTCCCTCCCTATTTTTAGACATTTCCAATGCTGGTTTAATCGCCCCAATATAATTTCCTAAATGCGGATAACCAGTCGGCTTAATTCCTGTTAACATCACTTTTTCTCCCATAATAACTCCTCCTTTGCAAAACAAAAGAGCCTCTCATCCTAGAAAAGGACGAGAGGCTCCCGCGGTACCACCTTTATTAGCTAATGTCATAGCTCACTTAAAACTTCATTAACGTGAAGTAAACGTCTTAGCCTACTCATTTCGGCTAGAAGCTCCAGAGTCCATTCCATATTCGTCTCTTACTGATTCACACCAACCATCAGCTCTCTATAAAGTTCCAAATATGTACTCTTCTCTATCATCGCTTTTTGTTTATTTTTTACATTATATCACATTTACATTTCTGATAAATATAAATATTCCGTTTTATTTTGCAGGTATTTTATTTTATATGTCTAATTATATAAAGGTTTGCAGAAAAGGATTATACAACTACAGAGGAATTATCATGGTAAAATACATTTCAATTCTTGGTTCAACAGGTTCAACCTGTTTTAACTATCCTTTATAATTATTATGACACATTTAGTAATGGAGGGATCCCAATGATTCGTCAGCTTTCACACACTTCAATCAAAGAAGCAAAAACCATTTTAGACATTCAAATTCCTGCTTATCAAGTTGAAGCAAAGCAAATTAACAGTTTGAGTATTCCCCGTTTATATGACACCGTACAAGATATTCAAAATTGTAATGAAACCTTTTATGGTTATTTTTCCGAAAATGAGCTTACTGGATTTATTTCTTTTATACAGGAAGAATCAATTATCGATATTCACCGTCTTGTTGTATCACCACGTTACTTTCAAAAAGGGATCGCAACAAAGTTATTAATTCATTTGTTCCATACTCACCCGTATGTAAAAAAATATATCGTGCAAACAGGTAAAGCGAATACCCCTGCACTTCTCTTATATAAAAAGCATGGATTTACTGAAACACAAGAAATTTGCCTACCTAATGGACTGATTCTCACAAGTTTACAAAAGTCAGAAAATAATAAATAGTTTGATTATAAAGTATAAATATGTTATCCTGTATTTTATAAAACCTTTTGCTGAATCCAAAATTTGGAACGGGGGAACCATTTCTGTGGCGTATGCTACTTGGGGCGAATCTTTTTGAAGTAGGGATACTCTCACATCCCGAGTCCGACAGCTAACCTCGTAAGCGTATTGGGAGAGGAAGGTGCTTTTTACCTATGATACACAGTATCCCTCCTTAACTATAAAGTATATGGTATCCATTTCATTAAAAAAAACCTATATTTATAGAAAAGGAGACTTGTCCAATGTTACGTTTATCAGATCATGAAATGAAAATGATGGAGCAGCGTGTTAGATTGGAACAACAACGTACGTATCAAGCAAATAAAATTGTAGACAGTTTACATCACAAATATTTTTTTCAGCATATTTTCCAGCCGAAAAGATGAAGTTGCATTCCCATTAAAACTAGATAAAAAATAATTAAATTCATGTCCCTTTTGTATAGGGGATGATATATAATGTTTTGCATTATATAATTTTATAGTATACCACTACATGTAGTGGTATACTTTTTCGTTTTAAAAATGATTACACTTTGCAATTCAATTTATCATGGTAAGAAGATTGTATGATGATGTCTTGATCTTTCAACTTCAAATTTGTATAAAATGGATGCTTCTAACTAAAAATAAAACTTCTGTTATTTTCCATTCTTCATACGACCAAGTAAAAAAACATGCTGTATCTTACTCAGATACGGCACGTTTTTTACATAAATCACATGATATAATTTGAACTTCCTTTTCTCTTCGCACGATAGTTTTTCACTTTTGCAATTGTACCACACGCTCTTCCTTCTCTTCCCCCAGCATACATGCCGCACCAACGTTTACTTCCATTACGCGAATGATCATAAAAGACCCAGCGACAATCTGGACATGCTTTCAACCTTCCCCAGTTCTTATTGGAGATTGCTGCCATAATTATTTGCAAAATCATCGTATATAAATTACGTTCCCCAATCGGTTCATATGTAATTGCATCCATACGCTCTGTTACGCCTACTTGTAACGGATATTTTTCAAACCAGCCATGTAATGACTTTTGCTGTTCAATTGCGTCACGGATCGCATCTCGAAACTGTTTTACTTCCTCTAATGTTCCAAACAATACCTCTTCGTTCCAATATTTTTCTATAAATAGCTTCACATCTTCCACCGTTTCCAGAGTATCTAATGGATTCCGTGTATCATTCGGAATTCTCCATGTATTTAAAAAGCTTCTTATAATCTCTAATTGATCCGGAGCTGTCTGATTTTGTTCCAAATGAACGCACCAACTTTCCATAATTTACTTTTTTCTTACATTGTGTATAATTATAATATAAAAACGTTAACCAGTAATCAATTTTAGTGGTTACACAAAAGGAGGAGTCAAATGAACACTTTTTCATCACCCATACGCTTTATACTTGTTTCTTCATTTTTCATGACATTGGGGCATTTTGCAGTGTATGCCTTTCTAGCAATCCATTTATCTACTTTTTTACACTTTTCTCCTGTACAAGTAGGAACGACTTTAACCATTATGACGATTACATCACGTGTCATTCCTTTATTCTCCGGTATACTAGCTGATCGAATGGGGTACATTGTCATGATGACGATCGGTATGATATTACGAGGAATTGGTTTTATTTGTTTAGGTGTATTTTCAGAGTTTCATACGATTTCTATTGCAGCGGCACTTATCGGTTTTGGAACCGCATTTTATGAACCTGCTGCACGTGCTATATTTGGATCACAGCCAGCTCATGCTCGAAAAGATATGTTTACATACTTAAATCTTGCTTTTAACGGCGGAGCTATCATTGGACCAATTGCAGGTGTTTTTTTACTCAAATGGAATCCATTATATCCGTTCTTGTTAACTGGATTACTGATGTTACTATTTTCATTTCTTATTTTTCTTCTTAGATCTCACTTCCATGTTGCTAAGGCAGAAACGGAGCTCTTATCAGGATTAAAAACCGCAGTGCAAAATAAGCACTTTCTCTCTTTCTCGCTCATTATGATTTTCTTTTATATTATGTTTACACAGCTTACCGTTGCATTACCACTCCATATGAACAACATAAGTCACAACCAGAATTTAGGCGGACTCGTCATTACAGTTAACGCACTCACAGGTGTGATTTTTATGATATCGTTTAAGAAAATCTTTCACAAATACAATACAATTTCCATTGTAAAATGCGGCGTTCTATTAATGGGAATTTCATTTTTATTGATTCCCTTCTTTTCTCATCCGTATTGGTTATTCGGTTGTGTTATCTTATTTACGATTGGCGAAACACTTGTATTACCAAATGCCGACATTGCTGTAGCAAACTATAGTAACGGTACATATACTGCAACCTATTTTGGTTTTTATCAACTGTCACTAGCGGCTGGATTTATTATTGGTAACTATACAGGAACATGGTTTACAGCAAAACTTCAAGACATGTATACACCTTGGATCTTTTTTGGCGTTATTGGGATCATCGGTTCATCTTTCCTTCACCTTTTAAAGAAATCTACACAAAAATATACAGAAGAATTATGTATAAAAACAAATTCATAGCATTACAAATCATATAATCTATGATAAAATAAGGAAAATTTTACTAAAGGGGTGGATATATGGATCTTTCAAATCTAATTGCTTTTGTCTTTGCAGCCATGCTATTAACATTAATGCCAGGGCCTGATATTTTATTTGTCCTCGCACAAAGTATGACGCAAGGTAAAAAAGCAGGGATTATGACGGCGCTTGGGCTTTGCACGGGTATTACCGTACATACGTTAGCGGCTGCACTTGGAATTTCCGCTATCTTATATCATTCTACAATCGCTTTCCAAATTTTAAAGTATGTCGGAGCTATTTATTTGTTATATCTTGCTTGGCAAGCATTCAAAGAGCGCAATGAAGGAATTGGAGAACAAGCCGCCATTACATTAAATTACGGTGCATTATACCGTAAAGGGATTTTTATGAACATATTAAATCCAAAGGTCTCTCTTTTTTTCTTAGCCTTCTTACCACAATTTGTAACACCAAGTACCGGTCAAGTACCAATGCAAATGATTATTCTTGGCATTTTATTTATGCTACAAGCCATCGTTGTCTTCTCCATTATCTCCTTCTTATCTGGTATAATCGCAAACAAATTACTAAAAAATCCAAAGGTTGCGAAAGGCGTCAATCTATCTAAAATAGGAATTTTTGCTATTTTAGGAATCCGTTTAGCACTAACAGAAAAATAAAAGGAGAAGCTTCTTTCAGCTTCTCCTTTTTCTTCCCCCGCACTAACGGACAGTACGATCCCTATTTCAAAATTATGAGAATTCAACGTAATCAGGCGAGGGATCAACTGCTCATAAGAGCCCGATTGGTTCAACTAACCATCAGTGGGAATAAGGTCCTCTACACTGATGGAAGTTTCACTTTATGATGCATGGTCATTCTTTTTCATTAATGCTCGTTTTTTCATTGCTTTTGTTAAGTAGCCACCTTTAAAGGAACGAATCTCGTACGAAGACATAAATGCTTTCGGTGCAATTCGATTAATAACCTCTAGAAGCTCCTTTTCACGCGAACGCTTCGCAAGAATATCTAAACGGTAACGAATGGAGTTAATCCCTTCACCTTCAAACACAGTTACACCAAATCCTGCATGTCTTAGTTCATCAACAAGTTCATTACAACGATCTAGTAAACTAACTTGATACGTAATATATCCAATTGCCAATTTATTTTCAATATAACCACCTAATAGAAGTCCAGCACTAAAGCCAATGACATAGGCTACAATATTCATCCAATTCGATAAGTCTTGAAATACAATCCCTAAACTAACAATATAGATCGCACCTTCTAACAACCCTACACCGGCAGCGGACTTCGTTTGATTTTTTACAAGCAAAATCGTACGAATCGTTAAGGTTGGAACATAAATAATTTGTAGTAAAAAAATAAGCAGCGCTTGTAACATTTGCATCCACCTCTTTCAAAAAGTCTTTTGTCATAATAACATATTTACGTATAAGAAAGCGATGGATTTTTTCAAAATTTTCATCCGTTTCCCAGGGGAAATTTTGAAAACGGATGAAACAACGAAAAAAAAGAATTCCTTGCTACAAAGATAGAACTACACAAGAAAAAGGAACCGTTTTTCGGTTCCTTTTGTTACTTTTATAAAGTGAAACTTTGATCAGTGGGGATTTTCTTCATTCTCCACTGATCATTAGCCCTCACGAATCGGGCTTTTACGGGCAGTTTATCCCCCACCTAACTTCTTTGCTTCTTGCAGAACTTGGAGGTGGAGGTATTACTGCCCGCAAATAGCGGGATAAAAGTATATTTTACTATTTCAATAGAGGTAGGTAACGCAACTTGAATCAAAATATCCGCTCCTAATTCCCATTTTTACATTGAGCAAAAAAGAAGCAGCAACTTAAACAGTTGCTGCTTTCTCTTGTTGATGATCAATTTTTCGAATTTCAACGCGTTTAATTTGATATGCATCTTTTTCAAGAACTTTAAACTCATAACCTTCCGCTTCCACACATTGACCTTCTTCAATTTCATGATTTTGCATCATAATCCATCCACCAATTGTATCTACATCATCTTCTTCGATGTGTAAACCAAATAAATCTTTCACTTCCGTAATCAACACTTTTCCATCTACAATTTTGTGATTGTCATTTATGTGTTGAATTGGTGGACTTTCATCTTCATCATATTCATCACGGATTTCGCCGACGATTTCTTCCAATATATCTTCAAGCGTTACAATTCCGGCTGTACCTCCGTACTCATCATATAAAACAGCCATTGGAATTCGCTTTTTCTGCATTTGCAGAAGTAAATCATGAATTGGAGTAGTTTCCATAACTTCAATAATCGGACGCATATACGTGCGAATAGATGATAAATCTTCTTTATCGTTGTTCATGTATCGAATAAAGAAATCTTTTACGTTGACCATACCGATAATATCATCTTTATCTTCTCCAAAGATTGGATAACGTGTATATCTTTCACCTTGGATAATCTTCATGTGTTCTTCTACTGAATCTTCGAGATAGAAACCAACGATCTCTGTACGCGGTACCATAATTTCTTTCGCAATGCGGTTATCGAATTCAAAGATATTATTTACATACTTATATTCCGCTTGATTAATCTCTCCGTTTTCATAGCTGTCTGAAAGAATCAATCGTAATTCTTCTTCAGTATGAGCTACTTCATGCTCAGAAACTGGCTTCAAGCCGAATAATCCAGTTACAACACGCGCTGAACTGTTTAGTACCCAAATAAATGGATACATAACTTTATAGAACGTCATCAAAGGTCCAGCAAATAGTAAAGTTACTTTTTCAGCCTTTTGAATTGCCATTGTTTTCGGTGCCAATTCACCTACTACAACGTGCAAATAAGTCATTGTCATAAACGCAAGACCGAAAGTCAAAACTTGTGAAATGGAAGGATTTAAATTCCATTTTTCAAATAATGGATGCAATAATTTCTCGATTGTCGGTTCACCTAACCAACCAAGTCCCATTGCTGTAACTGTAATTCCTAACTGACATGCAGATAAATATTCATCTAAATTCGTTGTTACCTTTTTTGCTGCTAACGCACCGCGTTTTCCTTCCGCAACAAGCTGATCAATGCGACTTGTACGTATTTTAACAATCGCAAACTCTGCTGCTACGAAAAATCCAGTAAATGCGATTAAAATCGCAACCATGACTAAATTAAATATTTCCAATGAATCCCCTTAGTAAAAAAAACTAAGGTGTTCACCTCCTGTATACTATAATGTTTTCTTATTTTTGTTTCATTAGAAAACATAGCGCTATACAGAAATTAAAGGGGCCGGATACAGCTTATATTATAAAAGTAGTATAAGTGTTTGTATTAAAGCTGTCGTTTGACCAGATAAAGACTTCGATATTTTGTCACGTTGTGAATCTGTTAACCCATCTAACAGAGGTTTCAACTGTGTTAACTCTGTTTCTAATCGATGGATATGGTCTGTCACTTCATTCACTTGTCTCGAAACGTGTTCATTGATACCGAGCAGCTTCTTCTTCTCCTCGATCCTCTCTTTAATCTCACAAAGCGGCATATGCATTTCTTTGCACTTCTCAATAAATTGTAATGTTTCAAATGCTGTTTCGTCGTAATAGCGATAATTAGATTGAGATCGCTCCGCTTTTAAGATACCTAGATTCGTATAATAATCAATCGTTCGTTTCGATACATGAGCCAAGTGAGCCAACTGTCCGATTCGATACACCTTCCCAACGATTTTCCCCCCTCATTTATATTAATAACATCATACAGCACATAAACTGTACAGTCAAACGTGACGGTTAATTACATTGTAAAAAAAGATCCGCTTTATGATGCAGATCTCTATTTCGATTGTTGTATATTCCATTATTTTTTGACATATCATTTGCAGTATAATGAGTAATGAGAGTAATTAGAAACAACAAGATATACAAGCACTCTACAACATTATAATACGTATTTAATACATATAATGAGTTCATGAACTGTATACTCCAGTAAGCCTTCTACTTCACTAACCTTACGTTTTGTTTTGGGACCCATCCAGCCTGTTCATTTTTTATTTCTTCACACCAAATCCAACCATTTAATCCCTTCAAACCAATAAGAACATCTCCTATTTCTACATCTAATTCTTTCGCTGTATATGTTTCTAGCACAATACCGACATCATTTTTATCACGTATTATAATTTGCTCTGGAACCCACCCTTCCCGACCATCATGCTCTGCACGACAATATACCCAATTCTTCCAGTTTTCTGGACCTGAATATGTATTCCCGATTAATACTTGATCCCCTTTCTCTAATCTAATCGGCTCTGGATAATTACTTATATGAGACTGAATCACTACATATTTCATATTAACCCTCCGATAATCTGAAAATTAAGTTATAATTTCATTATAAACTTATTCATGAGAAAGAAATACAAAACATAGAAAGGAGGATATTTATGTACTACAAACACTTATTCGAAAACGACCAACCAGTAGTCCGTCTATAATCTAAGACGGGCATACGTATCCTTTACGAAATAAACATGCCTCGTCTTAGGATTCCATAATATATAATCCTAAAATAGACGGAGGTTACTTTACTTATGAAGCAAACACTTTTAGGCGCAATCTGTTTATCACTCGCAGCGAGTATTTGGGGCGGTATGTACGTTGTCAGTAAATATGTATTAGACTTTGTTCCCCCACTTACACTCGTTTGGCTTCGTTTTATAATTGCTTTTGTAGTTTTATATGTAATTCTAAAAACTACAAAACGGAAACAAAAAACTACGCTACAAATTAATAAAAGAGACTGGTTACTCTTTGCTTGGATCGGTTTCATTGGTTATTTCATCTCAATTACATTTCAATTTGTTGGGACGAAATTATCAGATGCTCACACGGGCTCTTTAGTTACAGCAGCTACCCCGGCATTTATGGTCATATTCGCAGCCGTGATATTAAAAGAAAAGCTAACTGCTCGTAAAATCATTTCTATCGTCCTAGCAACAATAGGTGTCATTATCGTAATTGGATGGGATATAGAAATCGGGACCTATTTTGTTGGCACAGTCATTTTAGTTGGTGCTGCAATTACGTGGGCATTACTATCGATTTATGTCAAAATTGCTTCTAGTCGTTTTTCTTCCTTAACCATTACAACGTATGCGATATTCTTTGCGCTCCTTTTCATTACACCTTGTATGATTTGGGAGCTACAATCTAATCCGATTGGAAATATAAACGCCTATATCGTCTTAGGCATTCTATATTTAGGTATTATTTCTACTGCTGGCGCCTTTTTTCTTTGGAATAAAGGTTTGGAGTTAATGGACGCTAGTATCGGTTCCCTATTTTTCTTTTTCCAGCCCATTGTTGGATCATTACTAGGGTGGCTACTTTTAAATGAGAGGTTAAATATTAACTTTTTTATTGGCGGTGCTTTGATTGTGGTAAGTGTTATCGTTGTAACAATAGAAAAGAAAAATGCAGGTTCTATATAAGAACCTGCGTTTTTTCTAAGTAAATATTCTATCCTGAACCTTTCCACCCTTTTCTAATCGCGTAAAAAGATAGACAGTTCATACATAAATCATCAAATTATCAATTCATAAATAAATAGAGATAATTCATTTCAAGTGCTACATCATTCTACCAATTCCGTTTCACATACAAAGGTAATTCTCATCGTTTTCAATTATGATTGAATTATGAAAACACATTCAAACAATAGGGGGAATTTACATGGCACTAGAAATGAAAACAAACTGTCAAACCTGTAGCACTGCTCTTCAATCGGATTCAGAAGCGTACATATGTGTATATGAATGTACATTTTGTGCACCGTGCACAGAAAAAACGTATCAGGTTTGCCCAAATTGCGGTAGTGAATTAGTACGAAGACCGAGAAAGAAAAAAAGAGCAAAATCCTAAATATTAGGTTTTGCTCTTTTCTCTTCACTATGAATCCATTAATAACTCCATTCGATATATTTTTGGCTTAAATCCTTGTTTCTTATAAAAACTAAGCGCTTCTTCATTTACTGCATATACACCAAGCTCTAAAGCATCTGCCTCTGTTTCTTTTGTATAAGAGACAGCATGTTCTATTAATTGTTCTCCAATTCCTTGCCCCCGATAACGCTGATCGACACTTAAATGATACATATCAACTACTTTTCTATTCATGTAAATGTCTAAATTTGGTGACTGTACAATTTTTAACAAAGAATAGGCGATAATATCCCCATCACTTTCTTCTTCCATAACAAACACTTTTGATTCTTCACTATCAATTATTTCTTCATAATATTTTGGATCTAATGCATTTGTTGTCACCGCATAAATATCAGGTCGTCTTTCAGCATGAAGTTTCTGCACTTGTTGCGTAAGTCTCGCAACTGCTTCAAAATCATGTAATGTCGCCTCTCTTATATTTCTTTTCACACTCCATCCCCCTTCTATAGCACATACGGTTATATAATTGTTACTCTAGAAACTATGTATTTCCTTCAACTTATTTCCTATTAATTCAGATGAATATTCATAACCAGCTATACTAAAATGCAGCCCATCACGGTCTTCATTATCTACAAACTTCTTATAATCTGATTCTCGAAACATGTGAGAATACAAATCTAGAAAATGGCTTCCAGTTTGTTCTGCTACTTCTTCCATTGCCTTCGCATACTGTTTTAAGACCTCATTTCTTCTTGCGTGCTGCCTTTCCTCATCTACTGGTGCTGGACTAATAAGTAGTACTTTTTCTGGTGAAACTGTCCTTACAAACTCTTCTAAATTTTCTTTATATACTTGTAGTGATACTTGATCAAAAGACACTGCATCATTTGTACCAAAAAAGACAGTTACAAATGTTGGCTTATAAGATAATACATCTTCTTCTATTCTTTGCAAAGCATCACACGTATTATCACCAGGAACCCCGGCGTTTATCACCTTCCAATTTGGAAATAAAGCTTGTAATCTCGGTGTTAATCGATATGTTCCATCCCAAAATGTCTCATCAGCTGTAATACTATCTCCAAAACATACTAATGTTTTCATCGTTTTCCTCCGGTAATTTTCTTATGTATGAAACAACTTTCCTTCCAACGCTGCAATATAACGTTCTGCTGACCGTTGAACAGCTTCATTCGCATCATTTTTTACCATTCGATGAAATGCATTATATAAGCGATTGAACGGTAGTGTTTTCACTTTTCCCGCCATCTCTTCTACTTTTCTTGCAGGTAATGGAATGAGATTTGGATAGCTGTACATAAAACTTACCCAGTACTGATCAGCCACAACTTGAATGATATCACCTGTTAATAAAATTCCTTTTCTATCATTTCCTTGTTCCCAATGTAAAACTGAGCCACCTTTAAAATGTCCACCTAAACGATGTACAGTTAACCCCTCAGCTAATTGCAATGACTCACCCGTCCAAAAAACAATACGCTTACTTGGACGCATTACCCATTGTTGGTCATCCTTATGTATATAGATTGGTACATCAAATCTTTCTGCCCATTCTACTTGTGTAGAATAATAGTGTGGGTGGGATAATGCGATAGCATGCAGTCCACCTAAAGATTCTACTTCCCGAATTGTTTCTTCGTCTAAGTATGAGATACAATCCCATAACAAATTAAATGATTCCGTTTGTACGAAATAAGCCGTTTGACCAATCGCAAATTCTGGTTTTGTTGTAATGCTATGTAACCCTTTTTCTTCCTCTATCACTGCATTTTTATATGTACTACCTTCTTGTAATTGCTCTAATGTTGTCCATGATTGGCCTTTTGGGTTTATATATTGTCTTTCCTCATTGCAAATTACACAATTTACTGGTTCTTCTACACTCGCTGCATATTGTACACCACACGTCATACAAACATAATTCCCCATAAAAATTCCCACATCCCTATTTACTGTTCAATTTCATTCTGATGTGTTACTATACTCTTATTTTCCAGTGATAAACTCACAAGTGTTACAAGATAGACAATTGTAATCGCAATTGGTGTTGCAACATACCCTTTCTCAGCAAAAAAAATCCCGCAGACGGATGCCGCTACAATCGTACCAATCGACAACAAACCATAACTCTTACTATCATATATCCAAACATATGGTAAAAAATGAACACCTACTAATACCGCAACTGTAAATGGTAACCACTCTGGCATTTGAAAATACATTAACAATACAAGCGGAATATTTAGAACATTCATCGCGCCAATTACACCGCCTAAAGCTCCCATCGGATTCCCTTTTGCAAACATATCAATTTTTAATAATGCTGCTAACATTAAACCAAATGGAAAAACACATCCCATTCCAATTAAATATACCCACACTGTTTGCTTCTCTTCTAATAATATCCCTGTCACACTAGCAATAATCCAAAATACAAAACCAGCTAATACGACTGGAATCCCCTTTTTCGTTTTTCGTGCTAAATCTCTTTTTGCGTCGATAACGTTCATCTTTCTCCCCCATAATATTACTATGATTTGTAGTATATTCATTTCACTTTGTTAATCTTTTAAAATAAAATATTATAAAAAAGTGAAAATTAATGTGCAACAACATTATTATTTGACATACAAATGAAAACCCCTCTAAAAATCTTTATATTAAAAGCATTTAATTATCATTTCATAATTATATAAATCCATTTTGATTTTTCGACATATAAGCCGCGGCTATGGATAACAAAAGGTGACCTGCACTCGTTTTCTCTCTTTGTTTTCACTTCGCTTGGGGCAGGAAAAGGATCTGACCGCTTCTATGCATGCGCCGGATGCTCTCTCTCCCACCTAAAAAGAAGGGTTTTATGTCGTTTTTTAAATTTGTATTTATATAACTAAGACATATTCACAATTTGAATACGTCTTAATTAACAAAACTTTCCATACCAAATATTTCTCTAAATAATAACGTACAAGTTCCAAATCGCACAAAAAAACTTCTTAAATTAGTGGGATTACGTAATAATGCTTTCTTGTAGCAAGTAAAAGCAAAAACGAATAAAAGCTTTTACTTTTTACAAACAAGGGAATGATATAAACGACTAATTAAAACATTATAGGAGGACATATACATGAAGCCCGATTTTTTACAAGCTGTAAATAAAGCGATCGGTAATATGGAACATATACACATCGAGGAAAGCGGAGCAGATAGCTTACTTATTCATCATGATGATGTACAACAGCTAGAGAAGGTTGCTGAGGTGCTGGAAAACAAGCAATTTCATTCTGTAATTAGGCAAAATGAAAACACATCCTTTATTGAAGTTACAAATAGATGAAAAAGAGATTCTGCTAAAAAAGTTCGGTAGCGTACCGAACTTTTTTTTGTGTAATAACCTTAAAAAGAAATCTGAAACTCCTCTACATACACAGCATTTCCAGAAATCTCAATTTGTAATGGGTCATCTTTCTTATTCTTTGTTACATATACAGTAACGCGACCATCTTTATCAATTTCTTGTCCTTGTTCAATGATTAATTTCATTTCACTATCAAAATTTTGTTTCAGAAATGTAGCATAATAAGCTCCCATCACTCCAGACGCGGTTCCTGTCACTGGATCTTCTATCGTTCCAGAATAAGGTGATGAGAAATGACGTCCGTGCATATGCGCTAAATTATCATACGTCTCTAAACAAAATGGATGAATAGATGCCTTTGGTATTTCTTTTAGAATAGATGGAAATTCTTTATTATTTGGTTTCATTTTCCGGCATGCTTCCAATGTTTTAATCGGTACTAGTAAAGTCCAGATCCCAGTATTACCATATATAATTGGCAAACTCTCATCTAAGTCATTGACATGAAGACCAATTAAGTGAGCTAAGTCTTTACGAGAACCGTAAAACATTTGAAATTGTGGCGCTACTTGTCTCATCTTTATGTATGGTTCACCATTATCATTTACATCTCTTTTTATTGGTAAGTTTCACTTTGTGTTTTTGGGTTTTTATTCCATTTAATTAATTGTTAATTTAATTAATTAATCAAAAATAACCCGATACCTATAAAAGTCAGGTTATTTTTGATTATATATAAAGATTATTTATTACTCATAACATATGTAACATACTGGGCTGCACTTTTTTCAATGTCTTCATTCTTTAGTTGATACTCTGCCCCATATAAAGTAAATGTAGGTATAAACTTCATACCAGTGTATAGACAAGTGGCTTGAAATGGTTTTGTTAGTTCGTTCATAGTAAGCCCGGCTTGATACTGAGTTTCTAATCCTCCTACGGAAATCGCCAAACCAAATTCTTTATCACGTACTTTATCTCCTGTAGAACCATACGCAAAACCATACGTCAGTACATCATCAAACCATTTCTTTAGTAATGGTGGTGAACTATACCAATAGAACGGAAATTGAAATATGTAACGATCATGTTCTAATAATAGCCTTTGCTCATAATCAATATCAAATTCCCAATTAGGAGATGTTTTATACAATTCATGTACTGTTATCTCATCAGAATATTTTTCTAATTCTTCTACCCATCTTTTATTAATTCGTGATTTTTCAATATCAGGATGTGCTACAATTACAAGTGTCTTCATCAATTACCTTCCCCCTTATAAATAAATGAAATCCTTTAATATTAGTATGTGTTAGTTACATATAATTGAAAAGTACGTACTTTAAGGTGCTATAGGAACCTTGAAGTACCTATGGAGGTGTATAAAATGAATCAGAATAATAACTTCCCTATTTCTACTACTCTTGAGGTCATCGGCGGAAAATGGAAGACTAATATTTTATGTATTCTAATGACCGGAAAGAAACGGACAAATGAACTGAAACGTGCTATTCCAGATATTACACAAAAAGTTCTGACGCAGCAGCTACGGCAACTTGAAACTGATGGTATTATCCATCGTATTGTATATCAAGAAGTTCCACCAAAAGTTGAGTATGTAATAAGTGAATACGGAAAGTCTTTAATTCAAATTATGAATGAGATGTGCGAGTGGGGAAAAGATCATCAAGGTCAACTACCCACCACTTAAACGCTAACGCGTTTTGAAGTGGGGGCTTGTAAAGAGCCTTGGTTGTCTAGCCTCAGTCTTTTGTGGGCTACGTTCGTAGGCTGCATACCCAAGAATGATTCCCTAGTTTTTGGCTCTATGGTGGCGCTGTAACAGTTCTGATTGGGAAGGAACGGTCAACCACAAGCCTTCTTTTATAAGAAGTTGCCAACACCTACAAACATTGGCGAAGGGAAACAAACTCTTAGGAGGGACAAAGCATGCGTGTATTTGTCAAGAATTTACGAGGAGAACCGCTTATGCCTTGCAGTACTCGTAAGGCACGGCTTCTTCTCAAACAAGGGAAAGCAAAAATTATAGGTTACACACCGTTTACCATTCAATTGCAATATGCGACTGGTGAAACAGTACAACCTGTTACAATCGGTGTCGATAGCGGTGCAAAATATGTGGGGATCGCAATTACAACAGAGGAAAAAGTACTAATCAAAGGAACCATTGAATTACGTCAGGATGTGAAAGAGAACCTTACTCTTAGAGCCACATTACGTAGAAGCCGAAGACAACGTAAAACCCGTTACCGAAAAGCGCGCTTTCTCAATCGAAAAAAGAAAGAGGGCTGGCTTCCACCATCGATTCAAAGCCGAACCGATAACATCATTCATTGGATTGAAACATTCAAATTACTATTACCTTCTCCAAAAGTCATTGTAGAAGTTGGCAAGTTTGATGTACAAAAACTAAAGAACCCTGATATACAAGGGAAAGCGTATCAACAAGGAGACGCATTTGGCTTTTGGAATACAAGATACTATGTGTTTGCGAGAGACCATTATACATGTCAAATCTGTAAGAAAAAAGGTGGCATTTTGCACACGCACCATATAATTGAGCGACATAAGGGTGGTTCAGATATGGCAGAGAACCTCGTGACAGTACATGAAGATTGCCATGAAAAATTCCATCAAGGAAAAATTAAGCACATTTTTAAGGAACCAAAACAGTATAAAGAGACCACCTTTATGAATATTTTGCGGCTTCAAATCATGAAGCGTTTAGATTGTGAGATCACGTATGGCAGTTACACAACACCGAAGCGAAAAGAATTAAGATTATCAAAAACACACTATAATGATGCCATTGCGATTACCAATCCGAAACAATTACAAGAATATCAGCAAAGTGGTGAGTTTCGCATCAAACAATTTAGAAAGAAAAAGCGTTCTCTTCATGAAGCAACTGCAAGAAAAGGAAGAAAAACGAAAAATAGAACAGCGAAAAGAAATAATAAAAATACACCGTATGTAGGCACAACGTATCTAGGTGATAAGGTGAAAGCGTTTGGACAAATAGGATTCGTGACAGGATTTACAGGGAAGATGGTGTATGTGCAAGATTTGGACGGCCATTATATACAAAATCCTGCTAAATCTTATAAACAAGTGAATATATCGGATATTGAATGTATACACCACAATCATAATTGGTTATTCTTACAAGTCAGTTAGGCGATGCCTAACCGAAATTTATCCCCACTTTATCGCTTGGCTATCGCCGGTCACGCGCTTGAAGATGGGGACTTCTTTCGGGAAGTACGTTAAAAAACCAACAAAATAGAAAAAACTTGGCATATAGCCAAGCTTTTTCTATTTATATACTCTCTAGACTCTACTTCAATCTTCAAAAATAAACCTCTCAAACTCTTTCACGCTCTCAAAATAATAATCTGATTCCTCTTTCATCTGCTTTCTAATTTTCGGAATATGATGGGACCAACCTGCTGCAGCAAATGTAACGTTACAGCTCTTCGCCATCTCCAATGCTGGCTTTAAATCATCTAACACAATGACGTCATCCTCATGTAGATTAAACATAGACAGAATTTTTTTCACCGGATATGGATGCGGCTTTCTTTGATTCTCTTCTAACTCCCATCCAAACACTGCATCAGGAACGAACCCACAGTGTTTTTCATAATCTCTCTTAATACGACTACTCTCAGAATGTGAAACAACCGTTACAATTCCACCTTGTTCTTTGAACTCCTGTACCATTTCTACAAATCCCTCATAGAAATCTGGAATTGTCGACTCTGTATACTTCTTCCAAACCATTTGTTGATGTTCCTGTTCTTCCGGAGTAAAACCAATAATATCTTTACACAGGCTCATAAAACCTGGATAAAAACAATACGAAACAAACTCTTCTAATGATAGCGTTTTTTCATCTGGTCTTAAGTTTTGCAACGCTTCAACAAAGGATGGGTAATGTATATCCGGCGTGCTTTTCACCGCTGTATCATCGTGATCTAATATTAAACATTTATATTTTAAGTTCATCCTCTTCCTCCACTACTATCATTTATACTAAGTTATTATCTCGATTCTATAATCTCATTTATTATCGCACGCTTTCCCTGTACCATCCACATTCTTTCCAAATACCTTTTAAGAAAAAACACGGATAAATTAATAAATACAAATTAGGAATCCACCAAGAAACATCAAAATCTAAACGAATTGTCCAAAATGCTATAGCTTGTAGGCCTGAACAAAAAGTTAAGATTAATGATATGAAAGCGAATTGGCTCCATGAATTTTTTTGTGCTTCATTTTACAGAAGGTCCAAAAAGTGGACTTCTTCCAGATGAAAATGCCGCGAAAAAATTTCGAAAACTATTACATTTAAATCTATAAATTGAAAAGCACGGATAATACCTCCGTGCTTTTCAATCAACTACTCTATTTAAACAAAACTCTTACCACTCACGATCTTCATTGATTTTCATCTTCTCTTGAAACGCTTTTTCTAAATCGATATCTAATTTATTTGCTAAATCACATAGATTCCAAATGACATCAAACATCTCTAAACCTATTTCCCTTCTTGCCTCTTCATTCTCTCTATCATTTCGTTTTAGTATCGCTTCTGTTAATTCGCCTAGTTCTGCCATCAAATACATTGTGCGTGTTTCAATTGATGTATTCTCAAATCCTTTTTCCTTACTAAAATTCGATACATATTGCTGAAATTCAGAAAGATTCACTTTATATCCCCTTTTCCTTTTTATGAACTTCTTCTAGTAACCTTTTATCCTCTTTGTATTTACAACGGTTCGGTTGCCCTTCCGCACGATTAATTCTTAAATCATTCAACTCATATATAACCGAATACAGCGTACCAAAATTATATTTTTTCAAATTTAAGCAAACATATTCTTTACTATTAGATAAAATACGCTGGGCAATCTCTTGATTAAGGTATGGATTTCTTCTTAATTGCTCTTCCATATACGTGTATCTATTTTGAGATTTGCTCCAATCATTGTTCATATTTTGTTGTAAAGCTATCATCTCTTCGCTTACAAAATGATTTGCACATACAATGAAATGTTCATTTTCTTTTGGTCTACGCACAACCATGTTTTGTGGTGCCTTTTCTACAACAGCCATGTTTCCTGAATGATCTGCTAATAAGTAATTATTACATATCGAGGACGGAAATTCTCTTAAAATATGTATTGCCTCTTCTATCGTACTTGCATTTTCTAATATTTTGCGAACTGCCACATAAAAATTCAATCCCGCTTCTTTACATTCACTTTGTACAAGTGTAATAGCTACGGCAAGTCCTTGTTCATTTATCCCATCTACTTTCCCTAGAAATACATCCGAATGTCCCACATAGCAATATTTATCTACCGGGCAAATTAATGAACTTTCTGTAAATTGTTTCAGGTCAAAAATCAAATCGTAGTTTCTTCCCATAATTACTTCTGATCCGTTATACGAGGCAAATATACTACATTGTGCTTGTGATTCGAAAACACCGATACTCAGTAAAAAAGAACTTACTTGCTCATATGTTACATGACACCCTTCGGCAAACCCTTGTATTTCTTCAATTAATTCTGGATAAAAATCCTTTAATAATGCGTTACTTTGTTTTCCAAAAGCTAATTTTTCTTGTGAAACCTCTGGAAAACGAAATCCATTTTTATATAGTATACTTGCGTAATGTTTCCCCATTTCATAATGCGTCCCTCGTAGTCTTGGATGATACATATGAACCTCTCCCTTTTCTGTTACTATGGTCATAATAAAGCCTCCTGTAACGGGAGGGTCAATTACGAATAAACTGGGAAACACACTTTTGTTATAAATTTTAAGGGATCACGATTTGTATCTGGTCGAACCTTTTTGTAGTCTAGTTGTTCTGAAACCAACCCCTGTTCATACACTTCGAAAGGAGATCCACTTACTATATATGACCTTTGTTCTATGTAACTTTTTATTTTTATATATGCAGCCCCTAACTCCGAATATGGACCTTTCACAATCACACACACATGTTCTCCACCTTCTAAGTAACGAATATTGTGAAGCGTTACATTTGTTTCTTTTATAGGTATACAAACCTCTAAATCTACTTGCGAATCTTGCTGATAAAATTGGTGAAAAATCGTCATCATCTTTCCATTTGCTTCTAAACCGTATGCATATAACCTTTCAAATAATTTTTTTACAACAAAATCAATCTCCCGTATAGATGTCATTTCGCGAATACCATAAATCAATTGTCTTTCTCGTTGTTCTTCAAAACAGTCCGTTATATTGGAAACGGATAGGAACGGTTGGTTTTGGTTCACATCATGGATAGAGCGATTGATTTCTTTTAAAGTCTGCTGCATTTTCACAATCTTTTTCTCTAATTGTACTGCTTTTCCGCGCAATCGATTCTCTAAATCTAATTCACTCTGATCTTGTATTATTTCTTTAATTTCTTGCAATGTAAAACCAAATCTCTTTAATTTCCCTATATATTTTAATATTTTTATTTGATCATAATCGTAATATCGATATCCCGTCGCAGGATCAATATGTAAAGGTTTTACAAGATGAATTTCATCATAATGATGTAATGCCTTAACTGATACATCACATATTTTCGAGAACTGCCCAACTGTATACACGCTTTATCCCAACCTTTATTTTCATCTTCCTTTAAGTATACTATAAGCAATGCAAATCTATATTTTAATAACCATGAGCTTGCATTAGAATACAGTAAAACCGCTTCAATCATGTACTTACAACTTGTTGGATTCCAGCAGAAATACTATAATTTAAATAAAATAGACATCTTCAAAACAAATACTTTCTCAGACAGCTTATAATGTATGAAATCATTCCTCAAATATTTTTGGGAGGTGTAATTATGACGCTCTTCGCTTCTCCATCGCTAGTATTCTTAGCTATTATTTCTTTCACATTATCTTATTTGATAGGTGTAAAACAATACACTTGGCTCTTGTCTGGATTTAATCAACAGCGTGTAAAAGACAAAGTAAAATTATCAAAAATGATTGGCCTCTATAACTTAGCTGCTGGTGTCGTTGCTACGATTGGCAGTGTCTTTACTACCCCTGACACACAAATAATTATCCCTATTGTTATAATCGGGCACGTCATCCTCGCTGCTTATGTAAATACGAGAATGGTTCATTAGTTTTTTTAAAATAACAAAAAGATAAGCACCTATTTATGTGCTTATCTTTTTTCATGTTCCGCATTCCATTCACTCAAATAAGATGCATATTCAAGCTCATCTGGTTCATCATTTAATACAGAAATAAATTGCCCTTTCTAAATCCCTTACATGTAAATGTGTTTCATATATGTTCTGTATCACCACTCACATTCCTTCCTTGATAGTAACTTAAAAGGCTTTCATACTGATATCTTTTTGTTACTATTAGTATATGAAAAGATATGTCTTTCAACATCCCACTGCTGTATCATCTTTTTTCGTACTTTTTCATACGCAAGTATAAGAAAAAGCCACCCGATCGGACAGCTTTTGTTCACATATATTCATTTCCCCTTATAAAGCGAAACTTTGATCAGCGGGGTTTTCTTTATCCCCCACCTAACTTCTTTGCTTTTGCTGAATTTTGAGGCGGGGGTATTACTGCCCGCGAATAGCGGGACAAAATTAAATATCTAGTTCTCTATAATATTCTGTCTATATACGGCGGAATTGAATTATATACATCACAATTGTTCCTAATAAAATAATGATAAAACTCGGTAAAAACCAAACACCCAATCCTTCCGTCCATCCGAATATAGTCTGAATTTCCAACCATGTACCTAAAGCAAAAAAGAAGATAATTTCAAAATTCAAAGTGGTCAACATTTTTCTTCCTTTTAAATATAATTGTGGTAGCTTTTCTTCCGGCACATTATAAGGATAATTGAATAGATGAGGTGCTTTACATAACATATACAGAAGAAAGAATATAATAAGACCTATGATTGGTAAAATCCATATGCTTTCCTTTCCGTTCCAAGCATCAGGTGTTCCAGACCCATCAAAATGGGATGGTATCTTTTCTGGTAAATCACCCCACATATAAAATACATATAAGAATGTACCGCATAACAAAATAACAGAAAGTATATCTAAAGCTTTCTCGAACTTTGTTTTTGGTATCGATAATCCTAAATTCATACCTCCACCCCCTTAGGTTTATTTTACCATGTATAGTATTTTATGTATATTTTACACAAACCGTTCTGCATACAACATATAAAGGAGGAGTACTATTGAATGATTTCATTAGATCTCTAATAGAAACGATAAAGGTTATAGGATTCTATATTATTGGGGTTATAGTTACTGTCTATATTTTAGAGCCTATTTACAATTTAGCTAATGTGAAGTTTCAAAGGAGTGTATGCTCTAATCATTATAGTATGTTTAAACAAAAGGATGAGGTTGTTTATCTTTCACTACAATCATTTTCTATTGTAAACTAAACAATTGAACAGTTCCTTTCGCATCTAGTTCTATCCGTTTCCTTTTATCAATTTCTATTACTAACGGGTGAACTTCTGCGTCTTTATCAGAAAAGAACCATCGACGTTTTTGTGGCCCTAGCAGTAAAAACGCTCCCTCTTTCCCCATAAAATTAAAGCCTTCACTTAATTCCCTCTGTTCTCTTACTGGGTTACTTTATTAATAAACATTTCAATTTCTCCTTTTCTTTAACATTAATTGTATGAAAAGTGTATCTCACGACCTTTAATTTCACAAACAATTAGACTTTTCATTTAAATTGGTATTAAGTATTAATAACAAGTGTTAAAATAAAAGAAAATGGAAAGGTGGAATTTAAATGAATTCAAAAGCAAGGATCACAGCGGTCGGAACTTATGTCCCAAATAAAGTGTTATCCAATGAGGATTTATCACACCTTGTGGAAACGACAGATGAATGGATTGTGCAACGAACTGGCATGCATGAACGAAGAATTACTTCTTCAGATGAATTTTCCACAACATTATGTATCCGCGCCGTTCAAAATTTAATTGATCGCTTTCACGTTTCTATTCATGACGTTGACTTAGTTATTGTCGCAACCGCTACACCTGATTACATGTTTCCAAATACTGCAAGCCAGGTACAAGCACATTTTGAGATTCCACATACAGGAGCAATCGACCTTAGCGCAGCTTGCGCAGGTTTTGTGTATGGTTTAATTGTTGCAAATGGTCTCATAACTTCCGGGACAAATAAAAAAATACTTGTCATTGGTGCCGAAACACTTTCAAAGATTACAGATTATAGCGATCGTACCACTTGTATTCTATTTGGAGATGGTGCAGGTGCAGCACTCGTAGAATACGATGAAAAAAATCCAAGCTTCCTAGGTTCCCATATGGGATCCAAAGGTTCTGGTGGTATCAACCTATACCAAACTGCCTTGTCAAAAACAATGAATGGTACCCCACTACAAGACACACCGTTTCTCGTACAAAATGGAAGAGCTGTATACAAATGGGCTGTAAACACTGTTCCTCAAGGAATACAAGAATTACTAGAAAAAAACCATCTAGACATTTCAAATATTGATTGGTTTATTCCTCATAGCGTAAATTTAAGAATGCTTGAATCGATATGTGAACGAACTAACATTTCTATTGATCGTACGTTAATGAGTCTTCAATATTGCGGAAATACCTCTGCTGCTTCCATTCCATTAGCACTTGATATTGGACTACAAGAGGAGAAAATTAAAAACGGAGATACATTACTGCTGTATGGATTTGGTGGTGGGCTTGTACATGCTGGTTTGATTTTGAAGTGGAATTTATAAAGGTTTTTCTTTTCAAACCATAATTAAAAGGCTACATAAAAGCTGGATCCAATGTTGCTAAGTTCTAATTACAAAATTCTATATTTATTGCAGAAAATGAATAAGGAAAAGTGATGGATTCTAAAAATTTCGGTATTGGTGGATCTAAGTTACCAGCAGTTGCTGACGGATGGAAAGAGAATAGCTCGGTATTCTCATAAAGTGAAACTTTGATTAGTGAGAGTTTTCTTCATCCCCCACCTAATTTCTTTGCTTCCTGCCGAACGTTGAGGTAGGGGTATTACTGCCCGCGAATAGTAGGATAAATAACAGCTATATTTCAGCAAACAAAAAGAACTGGTTCAAATACCAGCTCTTTTTGTTTTATATAATATTTTTAGCTACAATTTTAAGGTGTTCAGGTGAAATAATTTCTTTTACACTTTCATGAAAATCTTCCTGAAGCATTTCCTCAATATGCTCTAAAGAAACTTCTAACGCTGTACACTCCAAAGTGTCAATATTTAACAAAGAATAATGGTCCTTTTTCTTAATTACTAAATATCGATGCTCTTCTGTGATCAGTAAAGAACCTAATCGAATTCCAAGAATACGACAATCATCAAATTTCATATGAGACACTCCCTTTCTTAATTAATTACAACTATCGTTCCAAAACTATCACCTTATCTAAATACTATACCGACTTAACAGTAACAATATTTTTACAAAACGGAATAAATATGTATATATTATAAATTTACCATAATCTATATCTAGTAAATACATAAAAAACCAAAAACATTTAATTTTTATATACTTATGTAAAGATGCACTCACCTTTGTTCGTATTGAATTCCTAATAAATGGTTCTGGTGCAAAAACTTCAGGACAATTGCAAGGAATCTATAAATCTTGGACATACTGATACTATTACTCTAAAAAGGGTGCGTGATTGGTATGGAAAAGGAAAATGTATTCAAATGGAAGCATTACCAGCCTGAGATTATCCTTCTTACAGTGAGATGGTACCTACGGTATAATCTCAGCTTTCGTGATTTGGTGGAAATGATGGAGGAACGGGGCTTATCCATTTCTCATACAACGCTTATGCGTTGGATTCATCAGTATGGTCCTGAATTGGACAAACGAATTCGTCGTCACCTCAAGCAAACCAATGACTCTTGGAGAGTCGATGAAACATATATCAAAGTTAAAGGACAATGGATGTATCAGGTACCGTGCTGTTGATTCGAAAGGAAACACAATCTTCTTTCTGGAGTAGAAGCCATGCATATGATTAAAAAAGAACAGATTGATTTATGGGACCAGTCTGTCCAAAAACAGAAAGAATTCATCCATCAATTGTTTGAACTTGCAGTATAAGATACGATTCTGTTAGGAATATATGCATTTTATTCTCTTTTTGCACCAAAACCTGAAGAAATGTACTCATGCGAACGGAGCAGGTTAGTATGTACAAGTTATAAATTGAATAGTTTTAAAGTTATAGAGCATTCCTTTGTAATGAGGAATGCTTTTTATCTTTGTCTAAAATTAAAAGGATATTTCCATAACAATAAAAATATAATTAAAATAGATAATAATTTATTGTAAAACGATAAAACGAGTGTTAAAATCAAATTTACACTAAATAAGTGAGGTGCTTTTTATGAAACGAGGTTCAACAATCTTTTTAAAAATAGCTGTTTTCCTTATCGGAACACCAGTTCTTGCTTTGTGTATATTTGGCTTACCTTGGTTAGCTAATAATCCAGTAAATCCAGATTATGCCCATATACTATATCCCATTTTAATCATTATGTATGTATCAGTGATACCGTTTTTTGTTGCGTTGTATCAGGCGTTCCGACTTCTAAGCTACATTGACAAGAACAAAGCTTTCTCGGAATTATCTGTAAGAGCTTTAAAAAATATAAAATACTGTGCAATCACAATCAGTATTTTGTATGTGGTAGGCATGCCACTCTTTTATCTCATGGCGGAGATAGACGACGCCCCAGGTATTATATTAATCGGATTGGTCGTTATTTTTGCTTCAATGGTGATTGCAGTCTTTTCAGCTGTTCTTCAAAAGTTATTAAAAGATGCTATAGATATAAAATCAGAAAATGATTTAACGGTCTGAGGTGAATAACATGGCAATTATAATCAATATTGATGTGATGCTGGCTAAAAGGAAAATGAGCGTAACAGAACTTTCGGAGAGGGTTGGAATCACAATGGCTAACCTTTCTATATTGAAAAATGGAAAGGCAAAAGCAATTAGGCTTTCAACTTTAGAGGCAATTTGCAAGGCATTAGAATGTCAACCCGGAGATATTTTAGAATACCGAATTGATGAAGATACCCAAGATTAATAAAGTGAGGATATTTAACATTAAAAGGAAAAGAAAGATTTCTTTTTCAGTTATTTCATAAAAGGAGAGTTACTCATGAATTTAACCATTCAAAAATGGAGGCACAAATTATGAGAGCACTAAAACAACTCGTTCGTTTTGGTTGGGAGCAGGCCCTATCATGTTTGTTTCCTGTCGTTATTTTTGCCTCTTTGGCTTTTACACAATTCATGCCACTTCCCTTCCTACCACGTTATGACTGGCTGCTCATCATCTGCCTTCTGATGCAGTGGTGGATGGTGCGTTCTGGGCTTGAAACACGGGATGAACTAAAGGTTATCACATTGTTCCACCTTATTGGACTTGCTCTTGAACTTTTTAAGGTACATATGGGCTCCTGGTCTTATCCAGAGGAAGGATATTTCAAAATTTTTGGAGTGCCTTTGTATAGCGGATTCATGTACGCAAGTGTTGCGAGTTATCTTTGCCAGGCGTGGAGAAGGTTAAAGATTGAACTGGTTAGGTGGCCACCGTTTTTGGTAGTTGTACCTCTCGCAGCTGCGATTTATTTAAATTTTTTCACCCACCATTATTGGATTGATGTTCGTTGGTGGTTATCTGGACTTGTAATTATCGTCTTTTGGCAATCATGGGTCACATACGAGGTTGATGGAACTCGTTACCGTATGCCACTCGCACTTTCTTTTGTGCTCATCGGATTTTTTATATGGATAGCCGAAAATATCGCAACATTCTTTGGAGCTTGGGAATATCCAAACCAAACCGATGCATGGAGTCTCGTTCATCTAGGAAAGGTAAGTTCATGGCTCTTATTAGTCATTGTTAGCTTTCTTATAGTAGCGACGTTAAAGCAGGTTAAGGGGAAAAATTCCACTAGGATAGGTGCTAGTCAATTTTTATAACTGTTAAGAACCTTTTTTTAGGTTGAAGTTCTCCTAGCGTACAAAATTCCGAATAAGATAAATTGGAAAAAGCAACGTTCAAATTGTTGCTTTTTTCTTTATAAATAGCTTTTGATAATACTGCTGGAATGCATTTATTAGGGGTTCTTGTGAAAATATTCACTTAAACTATAGGATAGCTTTAGTTCAACAGGCTAAATAAAAAATCGATTCCTATATGGTACAGGAAATCAGTTTTTTTATACGATAAAACTTCCTTAGCGTTGTAAATTCGCATTTTCCTGACGATACCCCATCACCATCAAGCTAAGGTTTTCATATACCACATGCCCATCAAGCTAAGGTCTTGAAGTACCCCCTAAACGAAAAAATTGTACATTTTCACCTGGAGATGCCAATTTTCTCGCCTTGGGGTATTTTCTTTTCTTAGCTTGATTGCGATGTGGCGGTACCCCGTTATTACATTTTATAATCAAGAACGTTTTCAAAAAAACTTCACGGCCTTTTCCAGATAGAATATCGGGAAAAGGCCGTGTTATAAAACTCTTTTTATTGTTGTCTACTTGACGGGGAGATGACCACAGGAACTATCAAAGATTCTTCGTCTGTTTAACCTCTTACAGTGAAATGGACGAAAGAAAACATTACAAGATAGACTCCTTAAAAAACAACCATCATATCGTATATCTATACAATGAAAAATTTCAAATAAAAATTTAAATTTACATATGCATTAGAATAGATTTATTTTACTAATAATGAATATGTTCCCTTTCTATTTTCCTCTTCAAAAAATGCAACTACGTAATACTTCCCAGGTTTCGCTTCAAATTTCCCTTTTATATTATTTCCATCCGCTTGACCTGTAGCGACAGGGTTTCCTAGCTCTGATTCGTGAAACACATCCCACTTTATCCCAATTTGTTGTTCATCTATAACAGAAATATCTACTTCTTTTGGAGATGTGACATTGAATGTGTACATATACGCCATATTAGGCATATCCATATTTCCTTTGAAAAGCTTGTTAAAACGAATTACCTTTGCACTGTCAAATCCATGACCTGCTGGCTCATCCTTTTTTACAGTAACCGTTGTTTGTCCTCGGCCTACTTTTCCTTTATTATCTTTCACTGTTAGCTTTGCAGTATATGTCCCCTCTTTTCCATATACATGAGTAGGATTTGCTTCTGTACTTGTTGTACCATCCCCAAAATCCCAGAGATAAGAAACAATTTTTCCACCTGTGCTTTCTGTACCATCGCTATGAAACTCAACTTTTTCATTTAACATCTCATTGTACGGTCCATTCATGTTTACTTTAATCGTCTGTTTTTCTTCTTCTCCCGTTGCAACACCATGGAATACAACATCGTATTCAAATTGATTTTTCGCATTAACACGATGATTCACAAAATACGCTGTAACTGTTTTATAGCCGCTCCATTCTTTTTGCGCTAACTGTTCTAAAGATTGATTGATTTGCTTGCTCATCGCTTTCCAATCCTCAGATTCTCCTTTTGTTACGCCGCCTGTATATGTTCCTTCTAATGTAAACGTATCAAAGAATTGAGACTTATGCTTTGTCATTGTTGTATCTTTTATATGTGCTACATCTTCAATTTCTTTCCTTACATCAGCTAGTGGCTTTGGTGCATGTTCAGCTAAATAATCATCTGATACTTGTGGGGTATTATATGTATCTTGATTAGCAATTAATTGTTTCATATATTCTTGGTATTCTTTATTTAAATTTGGATCCTTACTTAAAGCTTCACGACATGCATCATAACTCTTCACATCATTTGCGCGAATTAAATCTTGAATCTTATCGAAAGTTTCAAATTGATGAGTATATAAGTAAGACTGCAGTGCAAAAGAATAATTATAAAAGTCCCATGATCCATATTTCGAAAATAATGTTCGTTCTGCTGTATAGCGTTCCGCAGGATTAGATGATAATCCTTTAATTACACTTTTGCGCGGAACAACGTTATTCGTACGAGTAGATCCCGCAAAAAATTCTGCATTTCCTTCATCAAACCAAGTCATACGTTCATTTTGATATAATTCTCCTTGTCCCCATGATCCTGGAACTTCGTATCTTGCCTGTAAATAGTGTGTAAATTCATGACGGAACAATTCTTCTAAAGTATAGCTACTTTGCTGCGGTGTACGTTCATATGTAAAGAACGTTCCTTTTCCTTCAATGTAAATGCCACCATTATTCGTGTCATATCCATATAATTGGCTATTTCGTTTATATTCATCTGGATTATTATAAATGACTATTGTCAGTACATCATCAGCTTTCCCTGCTTCTAACGCTGCATCGTTTCCAATTACACGATGATATTGCGCTTTTACTTCTTTAGCAGCCCAGTACAGTCTCTTAACCTTTTCTTCCGTTACTTTATCTCCTGTTTTAAATACGATAGAACCGTCATCGAATGTATACGTTTTTGGTAAGTACTGCTGTTGACCTTCTTCACGGATTTTCTTTAAATCTACTGTATTTCCATTATAATCTTTTCCATCATAGCTTGTTGAAATTTGCTCTACTGCATTAAAATAAGCTTCACTTAAACGAGGATACATATGCATTGCTTGTGTAAGTACTTCTAAAGGTTTATTTGGATTACTATGGAATTTCCCTAAACGGCCAGCATAATACACACCATTATTAATTAACCAACTATTTTCTGGTGTTACATGATTCAGAAGAGCCATTCGACTGATTTCATTTATGAAACCATCCATTTTCCCATACCATATTGTTTCATCCGCTTTTTTCCGTGTACCATTCAAGTAAGACTGTATATCATCATCAATCCCTTGTATAAGATTATACAAGGCGTCCCCTTTATTCTTGTCACTTACATACGTAGAAATATTATCGTTATATTGTTTTAATATATTACCTGCATATTGAACTGTTTCAGCATCACAAGAAGCATTTCTAATTAATTTACCGTACGCAGATACCACTTTATCTTGTTTATCTGTACCAAGTTTAAAATTCGGATTTTTTGCAATTGCTTTTAATGCCGGTAAGCATTTATCATGGAAGGTTCGCTCATTTAAATAGTTTAACTCTTTATTATTAAAACCTAAATAAAAACCGCAATATAATACTTCAACAAACGTCTCAATCCCTTTTGTATCATCTTTTGTAAATGTGCTTCCGCGACGACCTAATTCATCAATAATAACCTGTATTCGCTCTTTATTTTGATAAAACACTTTTGTTTCTTGATTAAATTGAGATAAATCTGTAATTTGATCCCAACTAACATTTGCCAATGTATCAATTAATTCGTCATCACTCATTCTATTCAGCTCTGCCACAGAATACTTTTGCTGAAATTGTTTTGCCGCTGCTCGTTTCACGACCGGAGTCGGACGTTGTGAAAAATCGCCTACTTTTAAACGTTCTTCATAAGACAATGTTTCGTCTACTTTTGTAGAATGTGCAATTTCATCTGTTGAAGTTTCTATCCCAATTGGTTTCTTTTGTAACACATTATAAGGTGTATTTTCTTCCGCTGATACTTGTGTTTGAATACTTCCAAATGATAAGGCCACTGTACTAATACCCAGCATCATTTGAGTAAATTTTGATTTCTTGTTCATAACATTTCCTCCGTTTAAAAGTTTCATAAAACAACATGCTATCATGATAAATTAATATAAAGTAATTCATATTACTTCTTTGCATATTTCTATACACAGGAATACCATATCAAAAAGAACATGATACCTTTTGGTGCAATTTAAACACAAAAAGCACTCTAATGAGTGTCGAGTGAGTGCTTTTTACGGTTTAACTTGAATACGCTAAAGGATAAACATTTTGTAAATCATTTGAGCCTGTTATAAAATATTTGATCCTATAGATTTAGTGTGGACAGGTTCATTGTAATAACATAAATCCACAATATTATATCTGTGTGAGAATCTACCAAAGTAATAATAGAGATTTCTATATGCTAGTAATAATGAAACTGAGCTTAATTTTTCTGTTTTTTACTTAGATGTAAGAGTTAATAAAATACCTACTGGATAATCATATGTTTTTCTTAAATTAGATTTATGCAACCTCTCCCTTTCTTTCATCATTTCTACAAGATTATAAAAAATGAAATTATACTGTACATTGCTTATACTTTTTACTTCAGATTAAAATAAAAACACCTTCGATATACTTATCTTAGTATATATATATTTCAATTTGCTTTCATAAATGTTACAAAAGTCTTTCAAAGGTCTGACTTCTTTCCTGATGAAACTAATAAACAAAAAGGGAAACCTGCATGTTCATTATCTTTATAGCTACTTTTTAAGTTATATATATATAGATTATTTATTAATATGTAATATTGCATATTAGGGTCACCTGTAGCTTTATAATAAAGTTTGATTAAAAATACTTCTCAAACCTATATAGGGGTCCCACCCCACATCCATCAAGTTAAGATTCCATAATGCCCCCAAAACAAGATTTTTGTACATTTTTACCCCAGAGCTATCAATTTTACTGTTTTGGGGGTATTTCTTTTTGTTAGCTTGATAGCGATGTGGTACTACCCCAAAAATGTTAAAACGCGCGTTCCCTATATTATGGTATAATTTGAAGTGGTTGACAGTTACTCATCTATGTTCTACGCTAACGGGTTGGGAATGACAATTCATTCCCCTGCTGACGACTGACGAAATCGAGACTTTTTGGGGGATGATCTTATGAAAAAGATAATTGGATTAAGTTTTATTCTATTTGCTAGTATCACATTATCCGGATGTTCCGGTATGATAGAAAATTCTTTAGATTCAAGTGATAGAGCTGATTATGAAATTGCTACTAAACAAGATACTGGAAACGGAAGTATTGAATTATTAACACCAACAATTACAACAAAAGATAATCAATTAGAATTTATAACTGATGGAATTGATGAAAATAAAATGACCTTTATCGTTGTTGCCAATAAAAAAGTATTTGAACAAAAAATAAAAAATGATGAATCCTACAAACTTAACATTAAGGGTATCAAAGATGCTCATAGGACGGACTACAAGCCAAAAGTTCAACTTATGCAAACTAAAGATGATACTGAAAATGGAGACATAGTAACCTTTAAACAAGTTAGATATACAGTTGAAAAAGATTAGTTTTATAGTTATTTAATTCCCATCCTATTAAAGAATTATTGAAACATCTTTCTCCATTAGGATGGGAACACATTAATTTTCTAGGAGAATACCGATTTAGTAAAAAAGAAATTGCATCATTAGACTCTCTACGATCACTACAAACAACTTAACAGTAAGAAGCTGCTTATTCCCTTAGCGTACCGGAAATCGGCTTTTTCTTTATGAAATTTTGCTTAGCGTTGTAAATCCGCATTTTCCTGACGCTACCCCATGCCCATCAACTTAAGAATGGAAACAAAATGAACTTTCGTTCATATGAATTAAAAAACGCTTAAAATATTTTATGTCTTTAAAAATGAGCATGCCAAATAAGCCTCAATAGGCCTACTTTTAAAAATTATGCAGCTTTCTTTTGCTTTCTCAATCCATTATACTCATAGACAACACCCAAAATATCAAAGACTGTTTTCTTCTCATATCGATGAGATTTCCGCCCATTCTTCTGTAGGAGGTGGAACAGGCGGATTAGGATCTTTGTTATTTCTTGGGTGTTTTGTTGTATGGCTTGATACAAAAGGTATAAATGGTCTTGAATCATTCCAATTGCTTTATATTCGCTTAATTCCTGTTGTTTCTTTTTTAGAATCAATTGTCGCATTTTGAACATAGTAGAAGAACATAAAAAAATGGCAATGAGTTTTCCATAAACATGACATTCTAATCGCTCTTGTTTAATATTTTGCCAATGATGGATTTGAAAAAGTGATTTCCAAGTTTTAAAGATAATTTCGATTTGCCAGCGAAGGGAGTAAAAATCATGTATTTGTTCCATCGGAACAGTCTCCCAAGGTGTATTGGTAACATATATGTTTATGCCAGTTAATCGTTTGCTTTTTTCTGAATACGTAATGCCCTTCTTACTTTCTGTATACATTTGTTTTTTCCTACGTTCACGAAGTTGTTTTTCGGTTAATCGATACATAATCACTCGCGTGAATAGTTTTTTATCTTTTCCAATATAAGCATCTGTGATTTCATAGACCTGCCCTGGTTGTAAAGCATTCATAATGTTTTCTAAATCGACTTTGATATATTCGGACTGTTTTTTTATCGTCCCATTTCGAAAGTATTCAGGAAATTCATTTTTGATATATACCATATTGTTTAATTTTAGCCGTGATATATAATACACACCACGTTGGTTCATTTCATCTAAATCGTCCAGCGAATAATAACCTAAATCTCGAATACATAGGTCTCCGGGGCGTAAAGTAGCTAAACATTCTGTTCCAAAGGTCTTATCATTGTTTTTCCCTGGTTCAACTTGAAAATTTAAAAACTGTCCACTATGTAAATCATATTCTAGTTGAATTTTTATACCCGCTGTTTGTGCACAACCCCCTGAACCTGGATACACACTAGCTAAATGTTTCGGTACTTGGAAAATGGTTGCATCTAAAATACGAATTCGTTGAAAATAGGTTAGTGAAGAACTTGGAATTACTGATTTTGCACAAATTTCATTTTTTAATAATGCAGAGAAAATATGTTTTAAAAAGCAAACAGCTTTTTTATTGAAACGTTTATTTAGTCCTTCTGGACTCATAAGAGTTCCTGTAACGGAATGAAGCCTACTACATAATCGAACCAAGGGATCACTTGCTACCCGTTGACTCATCCAAATACAAATACCAGCTAGGTCTGAGCCAGAAAACTTGCGTTTTCTCTTTACAAACCCAAGTTCTCTTGCAAGCTTTTCTAAAAATGAAGGGGTAAGATATTGATGTAATTCTTCAGCAAATAATTGTAGTTCATCTTGAATCGAAAGATTCATAAAAAACATCATCCTTTCTGAGCTAGCTTGTTTAGAAAGAATAACGTTTTTTTATACCTGGGGATAGTGAAAACTTCGCGTCTTTCTTACAAACATCGTGACTCTATTTCAAATTCACAGTTTTCTGTTCTTTTTAAGGAAACCAAATTGGATATATATGTTAATATAGAAAAAATTGTAAAGAAACGTATTTAAGATATCGCATGCAGAAGGATTTATAGTGAGTATTAGTTATGGTCATTGGGAAAGTTCTTTTTAATTAATATAAGCTATATATGGAATAAAGAAACCTAAAAAAATTGGAGGGAATTATGAAAACTTTCATATATATGGTGAGACACGGAGATTCACCAAAAGATGGAAACGAAAGAACAAGAGGGTTAACTGAAAAAGGAAAATTAGAAATTCAACGAATAACAGATGTATTACAAGGTGAGGGAATTCACGTTGTTATCTCAAGTCCATACAATCGTTCAATTCTAACTGTTCAGCAGTTAGCGAAGCAAATAGGACAAGAAGTTTTAGTATTTGAAGACTTAAAAGAGAGAATGTTTATTGCTGAAGAGGAACGAATGTCGGATAAAGAATTATTCCCTTTGTTAAAAAAGTCATTCTTAGAACCCGACTTTACTTTAACGGGAGGAGAGTCTAATGTCGACTGTCAGAACCGTGCTATAAAAGTCTTAAAAGAATTATTAAATACCTATCGAGGACAGAAAGTAGTATTAGGCACTCATGGAGCTGTTATGACTTTGATGATGGGGTATTATGACAGTAAGTATGATTTGAATTTTTTACTACATACATCAAAACCAGATATATACAGAATGGAATTCAATGGGCAGGAATTGGTGGAGGTTAAAAGATTGTGGGAAATTTCATAGATTGACTTTATTCATCCCTAGCTTCTCCCGATGACGTGTATTATAAACAATAGGGTTACTGCGGTAACTCTTTTTCTTATGGCACTAACGGGGGATTGAGTTCAACAATCTAAAAAATTCGGTTCCTTAGCGTACAAAATTCGCGTTTTGTTCTTGCTACCCCGAGATGAAGAAGATAGTCAAGGAATTAAAAATAACAAACAGGGTGTGTAGAGATAATAAAGTTGCTAAATTTTGTTCTTAGAAATACAATAATCGCCTATCCATAAATTTGATAGGCGATTATTAAAGTTGTTTGAAAAATAATAAAATCCTTTCAAAAATAAAATAGTTGTTTAAAAAGATGGAGTTAAATTGGATTTTTATTTCTATTATTCCTTTGTATAATAGAAATAAAAATATTTCGATATTAGTTAAGTGTCAAAATGGGCAGAAAAAAGCATTAATCCAAGAAAACTTGAATTAATGCTTTTTTAATTAATTGATTTGTAGGTTGTTCCAATCTTCTCTTAATAAGCCAAACACATATACGTCATGGAATTTGCCAAATCTAAAAATTTCATTGCGTAAAGTACCTTCTTTTACAAAGTGACATTTTTCGTATGAACGAATTGCATTAGTATTGAAACTAAACACTTGCAGTTTAATTTTATTAATGTGAATGTAATTAAAAATAAACGATATTAAAGTGTTCATAGCGTCTGTACCAAAGCCTTTATTTTGCCATTGTGTTCCGATAGAAATGCCGACAAAACAAGTGCTATTTTTCCAATTGATTGTGAAAACACCACATGATCCAATCAGTTCATTCGATCCCTTATCAAAAATACCCCAAAAAAATTCTTCCTTTTTGCTACTAATACCATTGAAAAAAGTTGTGTTGTCTTCCAACGTCGTTGGAAATGGAATGTCATCGTTTGCAAGTAATAGCGTACCTTTTTCATTTTCCATTTGAGCAAAACGCTCAAGGTAGTTTTGTTCCATTTGTTTTAATATAACCGTTTGACCTGTCAAAAAGTGATTAAAAAACTGTTCCATGTTATTCTCCCTTTATTAAGGGGTGCAGTCGGAGGTACAACCCCTTAGATTTTTTGTTGATTAAACAAAACATCTACTGCAATTTTCACAAACATATTCACAACTCCTCTTAGTTAATACTTCAATTATATCTTATAAATATATATTTGAAAATTATGTATTATATTTTTGTTAAAAATAGGGGGCTATATTCAACGATTCGCCTTCTGAAATGAAACAACTTTATTATCCTTGAAATAACGTTTTATGAAAGCAGTAAAGCAATTTTTAAACAACTTTTTTATTTGTGTACATAGGGACGTATAAATGTAATAAACCGTAAGTGAGGTATCGCCATATGCCTATCAAACTAAAAGAACTAGTTACCCCAAAACAATAAAAAAGAGCAAAATGCACAAAATTTCCGTTTTGGGGTATTAAAATCTCTTAACTTGATGGGCATGTGACGCTACCCCTATAGGGATCACTATATCATTCTGGGAAAATTGTACGCTAAGGACTACAAAACCTTATCGTGACAGCATTTTGTAAGATACATACATGTTCAGAAAGATAAAAACCAGAGGTTAATTGAACATTGAATTGTTTACACACTTTATAAACATGATTATAACTAGAAAACGTTGATATTATTGAGTTGTATCCTCTGTTCATAAACATAAGGATTTCTGAACACAACCTTAGCGTATATTTTCCGCGAAAAGATACTTGAACCCCACCTAGAAAGGATAATGTTCAACTGGACAAACTAACCATGAGATTGTTTCAACATTTTCCCTTGTTTTTTTTATTTAAATCAATAAATACTAAACATAAAACATGTAATTTTTCATAATACAGAGGTTAAAAAATGGATATTCGGTTAGATTTTAAACCTACTAAAAATGATGAGGAATTTAATGCATTAATCGAAAGTGATGCCAAAAATTTAATTCGTTCAATGGATCATTGGAATGATTTTTTAAACCTACATCCATTAGTTAGTTGTGATAAAGAAACAATTCAAGAATTCACAGAAAATTTAGCATTCAAAGATGGTGCACTAGCAGAGGCTAAATATGATGTTCTAACAGATAAATTGCCCCCCGACCAAATTAAAACACTTTTCCAATTCTTTGGTATCGATGATTACCAGGAAAAAATTAATTACAGATGTGACAACTGTGGTGGTGAAGCTACATGTTGTACGCCTGCCGTAGGTTATATTTGTACCGATCATTGTTGATTCAAAGATGTTGAGGAACTATTTTTCTTCTAAAACATTATCGATCTAAATTCCCTCCGCAGATGCGCTTAACCTTACCCTTCCATCGTCCAATGAGATGCTGGGGTTAAGTACTACTACGGAGGAAATTTAACTCTTGTTATCGCTAAGCGCTTAGTATGCAAGTTTTCCATCAATAAGGTTTCATTTTCTTCAACTAATGGCCATTTAATTTGACAAGGTTTCTAAATGTCATATGAATACTTTATACAAATTCAGTTGACATAATTGTAATTTTAGGAAGTAGCTAAAAAAGCCAAACCCATGTGTATCAGGGGTTTGGCTCTTAGTCGTTTTTTACGGTACCCCTTCTATACGTCTTTTTCGATGAAAAAAAACGACAAAACAAATGAAAAATAACAGTAATAATATACGTGCAAAATAGCACTTAAAATAAGTGCAAATTATCACCTAAAGTAACAGAGAAAATCGCTTTATATTCGATTGTCCCAAAAATAATCGTTTTTGAAGCGATATAGAATTCCTTCAGAAAATCCAAAAGGGATTCAATGCACCAAAAGGTATACCTTTTGGAACAAGAAAGAAGAATCCTTTAACAATAAGGATTCTTAAACAGGAAATTACAATTGTATATTTTGGAGTTACTTTACGTTTACTTCTTAAATTGATGAGCATGTGTTGTGCCAGAACCAACTGGAAATGGAAACGGCAAGCGGGTACACTCCGCTTGCCGATTTTTCATAGCTTCGTATGTATTTGAATTCCTTTCGCTTTCTCTTCTTCACCCTTCACGCGTACAATTAAATCATATGATCCGGATTTTGGCGCTTCAAAAGAAAGCAAACCTTCTTTTTGAGAAGTGACTTCTTCTTCATAAATGACCTTATCGTCTTTTGTGACTTGTAATAAAATCGTACCTTCTTCAACGGCTGCCTCATAAGGAATTTCCACATTTCCTTTTTCAGCTTTAATCGTTTGCACATCGTGATACCCTTGCAGGGATCCAATTTTTAAAGTCGTTTCGCCATTTTCTTGAACCTTTGTGACTTTTGTTGCTGTATTGCATGCGCTTAACAATACAACAAGAGTGAGAATGAGAAATGAACGTAGCAATTTCATAGAGATTCCCCTTTCTTTTTTATCATTATAAAATTTTACCATTGCGGTAACTATTTTATCATTTTTTGATAAGCCAACATACTCATCAAAATTAAAAATTGTTATTTACTGATAACCTGTATGACATCCGCATCCTTTCAGCCTAATAAACTCCCGTAAATTTACTTAATCTACATTTCTTTTTGTAAATTTTAATACAGATTCTCTTGAACGTTCGATTTCATTTTTATTTTCATTATAGGGGTCCCGCCCCATCGCTATCAAGCTAACAAACTAAAATACCCCCTAAAAGGAAAAAATGCGCTATTCTTTCTGTAGAATCATAGAGATAGGAAGCGCTTTTTATAGCTATTTCAGATCTGTATCAAATAAACAAATGTAGTTTTATAAAAGAAATTGATCATTTAAAACAAAGTTCGATAATTTATAATAAAGTTTGATTAAAAATCCTGCTTTTTAGGATTTTTTTCTTTATCTATAGGGTCAGGAAGCTGAAGAAGAGGATTAAATAAAACGATGTCGAATTTATTTATTTGGTGAAGTTAAGATATTGGAGGAAACATTATGAAAAAATATAAGATAGAAAATAATATTCCAACATTGGAAGAATACAAATATATGTGCGAGTCTGTAGGATGGACTAATTATATAAATTTTGAAGTGGCGGAAACATCACTAAGGAATTCTATTCTCTGCATCACAGTCAAAGATAATGAACAAATCGTGGGCATGGGGAGAATTGTTGGCGATGGAGCTATTTATTTTTATATCCAAGATATAGTAGTTCATCCAGATTACCATAATAATGGTATTGGTAGAGAAATAATGAATCTTTTGGTTGAATACTTAAATGAAAATGCCCCTGATAAGGCATTTGTTGGTTTGTTTGCATCCCAAGGTAAAGAATCGTTCTATGAAAAATATGATTTTAAAAACTTCTCACCCAACATGACGGGGATGTTCACTGTAATTTCAAAAAAATAGACGTAGAAGAAATCAATCAAAATTAAAACAAACGTTCTCCAAGTAATCATTTTCTGTATTAAGCTAAAGCGTGATTTAGTGCAATAAGAAATGATCAAACTTTATTATAATAAATGATATTTAATTAAACAGAAAACCGTCATTTTGATCAATCTTTTTTTCAAAATAACGGTTTTAAAGTTGTTGTTATATAAAGAATTGAAGGAAGTTTTTTATCGATCTTTATTTTAAAGCTACAACAAATGAATGTAAAGACTGTTTTTTCTTTTTATTAGGAATATAATTAAGGGAATTTATGGGAAAGGAATGTTGCCACATATGAATAAACAGCAAGAATACTGGAATGGAGTAGCAAATGAAAAAGAATTCACGACACCTTTTCAACTTGACTTATTCTTAAAATATGTAAATAAGGATGCACCATTATTGGACTATGGCTGCGGGTACGGAAGAACATTACTCGAATTAAAAAAACAACAATTTACGAATCTATATGGTGTGGATTTTTCGGAAGAGATGATTAAACGAGCTAAATCAAATGATGTGGTTATTGATTTTAATATTGTTAAAAGCGGAAAACTTCCCTTCCCAGATAATTTTTTTGATTCAGCTTTATTATTTGCAGTTCTAACCTGTGTACATCTAAATCAAGAACAGGATTCTATTTTAAATGAAATTAAAAGGGTATTAAAACCAGAGGGTATTATTTATATTAATGATTTTTTACTAAATGAGGATGAAAGAAATAAAGCACGCTATGAGCAGTATCAGGATAGGTATCGTACATATGGTGTATTTGAATTACCTGATGGGGCTGTTTTGCGACATCATAGTGAAAAGCGTGTAAAGGAATGGACAAAGCATTTCGAGAAATTAGAGTATGAAAAAGTAGAATACGTAACAATGAATGGTAACCGTTCTAACGGATTAGTGTATATAGGTAGAGTAAAGCAGTAGAATAACTTCATTGTAATGTACTTATAGTGAAAAACAATTAAAAAAGTCTACTTATATGCAATTTAAAATGTCCAAAAAATAAAGAATACGTTATTCTTTCTGTAGAATCATAGGAAAGGATGGCGTTTTTTGTATGTCTGTTTCTATATCTGACGAGTTACAATTATTTGCACAGGAGATTCAGAGTCTTTTATCTCCAAATATCTTACATAACATTGCTAGAGATGTTGGGTTTGTACAGCGAGCTAGTAAGGGGGTCTGTGTAGCAATGGGACCAAATCACGCAATAAGCATTAGCGGACATTGATCACATATACCATAAAGACCCTCCCATTGGGGAAGGTCTCCTGACTTTATAAATGGATTTTTACAGCGACTGCTGAAATACATAAACTCCTACAAATTTTAGCTGGAAGTTATAGCAAAGAACGATTCCGCCAATCCCTTATTGTATTTTGTATTTTCATCTGTCCATTTTGTTCCTAGGTTACCGGGCCAACCCGAAGTATTTGCGACGTATCGGAGGAGCTCCAATCCTTCTAACCCTTGTTTTACTCCCTTTCTATATGAATCTGCCATATGAGACACCGCAATTTTTGTGTTCACTTCTGGATTTTTCAGTTCCTCATCGGTCAAGTGTGACGGCGCCAATCCGCCACGATGCAATTGAAATAGACCAAATGATGTGCCGCCGTCTCCTACAGTGTTCGGATTAAACCCACTCTCATGCTGAGCAATAGAAAGCGGGATCCATGCCGGTATATCATACTGCTTTGCTATATGAGTGATTGTCTCTTTTACTTTCTGCACTTCCCGTTTATACATGCATTCTTCATAGATTGCGTGAAAAGCCACTATGCCCGCAATAATCAAGACCAAAACAGGCACAATTTTTTTCAAGGGTATCTCCTCCTTCTCTCCTTGCAAGAACAATATTATTCTAGTATTTTGATGCATCCCATACTTTTTTCGAATGCCCGTCATATATAACGGCTGTTTTCCCTTTTATCTCTTCGTTCTTATACTTAAACGATTTGTTCGAAAAGTTCACGATGACTTTCATGTCTTCTCCAAACTTCGTGCATTGAACCGAACGATCTTCAGAAAGAATCTTAAAGTCTGTCATCGGCTTTGTCACCGCTTTTTGATGGAAAGCGGACCAGATGTTTACGTAGGAAACAATCATATCCTTATTAGTTTTCCACACATCCTTGTCGATATGGTATAACGGTGGAACATTATATAATAATTCGGACAGCATTCTATTTCCAACTTCATCTTTGATTTTCATGCTCCCCCATTCCCAATGATGCGTCGTAATCACCGAATCATTGTATACAAGTTTATATAGAGGAAGAGAGTATGCTGGGTCTAGATAAATATGTTGGTACAAAGGTTTGATTGGCACAGTCTTGCTGTAACGTTCAGGGGTTGTACCATTTGACGACCAATAGCTTCCTACATAATATGGACTCGTTTTGTTCTTTCTCATGTCCTCGTCATCCCATTTGATGACAGGTGTTTCAATGCCATGCGCGAAAGTAATAACATTACTTGCGAAATCATTACCGCCTTCTGAACCGATCACCATGCGTTTTTCTTTTCCGATATAGTCCATTCTTTGCAACCTTGCCTTCAAATCCTGTTCTTGCGTTGTAATATGGTCTGGAGAATAATCATCATACACTTCACCGGTCGCGTCACAATCCACAAACCAGGAATTGAACGGAATGCCGTCCTGTAAAATGCTGTCTGTACGCTGCTTCACGCTAGGCAGCGATAGAGTAGGGTTCAACTTTCTTCCTCTTCCTAAGAAGCCTTTTATTTTTTCTCCATGCTCATTCGTAATGGTCGCCTTTTCATATAAGCTTTTATCCACAAAGGAAGCGGTGTTCCAATCCTTGCTTGCGTTTTCCTGAATGGAGTGATAAGAATCATAAGGACCGATGAGATACCCTGAATCACTTGCTTGTTTCACCATGCTGGGGTTCATCAAACCGTTCGACCAGTTTGGCAAGCCAATCCAAGCATGTTTGATTCCCGACTGGCGCATGTCCTCTATTAGATTAGTTGAGTCTTGTTTGCCCCAATTCTCGATATCGTCTGTCGCATCCTTTAGCTTACTTTTCAGAAGTCGTTTATTCAACGTGTACAACTCTTGTTCACTTAAATGAGAAATTCCTTTCTCCAGCAGCTTCTTCGATTCTCGGTCCATATCTGGGAATATCGCATCATTATAGAATTCATCCAGCTTCAGTACTTGATTAAGTGCGCGAACGATTACATTCTTTTGATATTTATCAAAATAGTCTTGTTTATTCAATTCATTAATGACTGTTTCAAACTCCGTGGATCCGTCTTCTGTATGCTTCAGCAATTGTTCCATCCAAGCGGTGAAAGGTTCATCCAACTGCTTCTTCAGCTGGTCCCAACGAATATTCTCTGATGTAATCGCGTCTTGATTCCATAAGTATATATGAGGAGCACCATACAGCTTTTTGATGTTCGGATTTTCCTTCGCTTTCTCCTCAAGCGTTTTGAACTCTCCTTTCTCCTTTATATAGCTCTTATACACTTGTGCGATTTGAGAAGGGTCAGGATTCGTCACATATAATCTGAATCCGTACTCTTTATTTTGGTTAATCGATGGAAAATTATGGGTGAAGCTAAATTGTATATTAGTATCCGTATTGAAACGAATCGTATCGTTAAACATATTGTCCGCGATATATACAATCGAATATTTTGGTTTATCCAATGCAAAGAACCTCATGGAAAAACTTTCAATAAAGGAAAACTCTTCATCTTTCAAAAACTCTTTCCAATGCGGATCATTAGCCGGTATTCGCTTACCTTCCCATAGAGGCAAAGTATAGCTGTCTGCACTTACCTTCGGCCATTCGAATTGCCTTGCCCCATCCGATTTCAGCGTAATGTTTAAATAATATTTCTTTTTCTCTACCTTGATTTCCATCTTATCGTCTGGATAACTCCACGATACGAAATTGTCTGTCTTTTTTACATCCGCAACCTTTTTCTTTGGAAAAGGAAGAGAAGCACTCTCCTTTACACCATCTTTCTCCACAACAATTTCACCAGTTTCCGGTGTAACGTCAAATGAAAAATCACTGTATTGAAAGCTGTGCGCCTCATTTATATTTTTGTTTCCAATCTTTGCATAATACACAGCGAGCAGTGTGACAAGCAATGAAATGGAAATAGTTGCATAAAAAATTGTTTTTTTCATTTTGTAAACCTCCTTCTGTCACCTACTATAAGTCCGCATTGTGACACCAATGTTACAAATTCGATGAAATAACAAAAAAGCAGCTAGCCATTCAAATATGGCTAGCTGCTTTTTGTATTGGAGGCGACGCTCTTTGGAAAGGAAACATAAAATTGAATGATACCTTCACATAAGATTACGCCGTAATCAAATTGATGACGGTTTAGGATAGACTGGACAATCGTCAATCCTAGTCCGGTGCCAGACCTATCCTTACTCCGCGAAGCTTCCGTCACGTAGAAAGGTTCCCAAATTTTGTTGATTTCCGTCTCTTTTATATTCGTACCATTCTCCACTGTAAAAAGAATCTCATGTTCTTTTTCTTCAAACCGTATACCAATTTTCTTATTCTGTGTGTATTTAATGGCATTGCTAAGCAAATTGTTTAGCACCTTCTCAATCTTACCGCGGTCTGCTGTGATCCATAATGGCTTATCTTCTTGTTGGATCGCAAGATGAATTCCTTTGAGTTGGATTTCAATTTCATGCTTCGCCAAACAATGTTGAAACAAAGCTAGCAAATCGAATGACTCCTTGTGCAGTTCTTCCCGCTCTATCCTTGAAAATTCGAGCAATTCGTCTAGCAGCGCGGATATATTATCCGTTTGCTTCAATATTGTATGAACATACGTGCCATCATCTAAGCCGTCTTGAATACCTACGGAATATGCTTTAATCAAAGATAGGGGTGTTTTTAGCTCATGTGTAATATCTGACATGAACCGCTTTAAATTTTTATTTTTCCTATTCAAATCCCCATGCGCGGCCTTCAGTGCATCACTCATCGTATTAATACTATTGGCCAGCTCCTCGAGCTCATCATTTGTCCGTATCTCCGCCTTCTTAAAATCCAACATAGCAATATTTTTAGAAACATCCGCCAGCTCCTGTAAAGGACTTGTAATCTTTCGCGACCATACCCATACCAGTACAACAAGAACAAGAATAGCAAAACCAAGGACATACAAAGTAAATGTATTAATAATATAGGCCGTTTCATGAAAATGGACGATAGATACTCCCACGACGATAAACAAGCCATCCTTCTCTACAAAACTTGCTAAAAAACTCGACTTCAATTTCCCTTGATCATACAGCTTATTTACACGGGTTCCACTTTTCACGTCCCGTAATGTTTCCTTCGTAACCCAAAACTTATTCAATGTCATTCGCTTTTTTGCTAGCTGTTCACGCAACGACCAGTTGAAACTTGCCTCATCACTACTGATAGGTTCATATACAATCGTCAAGTTATACTTTTTCTCAAGGTCGGCCACGGAATTTATGAAATCGTTGTATCCCATAGATGTAATTTCTTTTGAAATGGCATTCAAATCCTGTTTCACTCTGTATACATAATAGCGAGGCAGAAAATAGTTGGTAATCAACATAGAGAACGTAAAAATACAAATGATACAAACAGAGATGGTAACGGCAAATTTTCTCCCGAGCCTATTCATGCTCCTTCTCCATGCTATATCCCATACCCCTATGCGTCTTAATTAAATCCGCACCTATTTTTTCTCTCAATCGTCTCACATGGGTATCCACCGTTCGTTCTTCGCCGAAATAATCAATCCCCCATACAAGATCTAATAAATCCTTGCGCGACAAAATACTGCCTTGATTCCGTAAAAAGCAGCTCATAAGCTCAAACTCTTTCTTCGTCACTTCTAAATCTTCATCATCTTTATAAATTTTCTTCGCTTGCATATCAATTTTAATATTGTGTATATATATGACCTTATCCTCTTTCAGTAGTTTCTTCGCCCTCGTTAGCAAAATGCCGGGATGAAACGGCTTTTTTACATAATCATCCGCACCTGTGTTCAGCGCTGTCAGCTCGTCTTCATGTTCGCTTTTCGCTGTCAGTATCAATACCTTCGTATTACTATGCTTCTTCACTTCTTTACACACACTGAGCCCGTTGACACGGGGCATCATCCAATCCAAAATTACCAAATCTATTTTCGTTTCGTAAAATATATCAAGAGCCTGCGCCCCATCTTCAGCGAGAAACACATGATAGCCCTCTCGCTCAAAATAAGCTTTTAAAATTCGTAGCATATCTTTTTCATCGTCTACAATCAGTACGTTCATATTTCCTCCGTCGATATAACATATAAAATTTCGTACCATGTCTGATTTTTAAATTTCAATTCAGTACTTTTTAAAATGTCCGCTAATTAATATTAGTGGACATGAAATGCGAAAAAATAAACGTTTGATGTCCGCTAACATAACTGAAAGATCAAATTAGCATGTCCGCTAATATAAGTCAATATCAGAGGAGGTATATATGACATCTACAAAAATAATTTCTATCCAGGGAACAGCTTTCATTTCAGATTTTATTTCTAGCTTATCTCTAGAAGGAGATTTGCATACAAAAACACTTACACAATATACAAGTGATCTCAAAGACTTTATATATTGGTTTGAAAATGTGTGGGGGAATCATGCAGAAGATACTATTTTCTATCCGACAAATGTCACTGCTCGAACGATTACAAGGTATCGAGAACATATGCAAATTAACAGATCTCTGAAGATTCTGTTGCAAAGTTTTTGAAACAAAGTTACACTCTAGAAAAAATGAACTGGAGCATGATAAATGAGATACTTTAAAGGAAAACAATTCAAAAAAGATATTATTTTGGTAGCTGTAGGCTACTATTGTCGTTTTTCTTTAAGTTATCGTGATGTATCTGAACTCTTGAGGGAACGTGGGGTGTCGATTCACCCAACAACTATTATGCGCTGGGTTCATGAATACGGAAACCTGATCTATCAAATCTGGAAGAAGAAAAACAAAAACCTAAGATTATCTTGGAAAATGGATGAAACCTATATAAAAGTTAAGGATAAGTGGTGTTATTTATATCGTGCGATTGATAAAGAAGGCCATACGCTTGATATTCAACTTCGCAAAAGGCGAGATACTCAAGCGGCATATGCTTTCATGAAAAGATTGGTTCAAACCTTCGGAGAACCAACGGTTCTGACGACAGATAAGGCGCCTTCTTTACTTTGTACATTAAAAAAGTTAAAAGAGAAAGATCTTTATAAAAACACCGTGCATTATACAGCTAAACATCTAAATAATCGTATCGAACAAGACCATAGACACGTGAAACGCCGTTTTGCTAGATCCTCAAGATTTCAAAACATTCGTCATGCCTCACGTACAATAAAAGGAATCGAAACCATTCACGCCCTATATAAAAAAAGACGGAGTCTTCAACCAAACTCCGTTTTTTCGACGTATAATGAATTACAGAAATTATTGATGCCTGCATAAAATTTGTCTTCTTCAACCACAGATCTTTTACATTTCAGCTAACTTTGCAACAGAACCCAGTTTCTAATTCATTAGGCTATCCTTGTAGTTCCTACGGTCGGGAGAGTAATTTCAACTGTTGTTCCTTTATTCACTTCACTCTCAATAAATATCTTTCCGTGATGTGTTTCAATAATTTTATAACAGATCATTAATCCTAAACCAATACCATCTTCTTTAATACTATAAAAAGGTTCTCCAAGGTATGGTATACGTTCTTTGGGAATCCCACATCCTTGATCAATAAAACGAATGCCTATTTGATCATTATCAAGTTTATCGATTTGAATCAGAATTTCTCCCCCCATTGGCATGGATTCAATTGCATTTTTTAAAATATTAACAAATACTTGTTTTAATTGATTTGCTTCACAGGGTACCAATGGAATGCCAGGTGTAAAATCTGTTCTAATTTGTATATTATTCATCATTGCTTGAGGTTGAAGTAGTATTAAAACTTGATCAATTAGCAAACTAATATCATTAGGTTGTATCTTTACCACCTGTGGCTTGGCTACTGTCATAAATTCATTGGTGATATTTTCTATACGCTCAATCTCTGATGATACTATATTTATATAACGCTGATTATTTTCATTTTCCGTTGATTTTAATAATTGCATAAACCCTTTCATTGCGGTTAATGGATTCTTAATTTCATGAGCTATTGCAGTGGCCAATTGTCCTACCACAGCAAGTTTTTCAGATTTCCGTAATAATTCTTCTGTTTCTAACCGTTCAGTGATATCACGAGAGATACTTAAGAAAACTTTTTTGCCATTCAAGTTAAAAATACGAACACTAAACTCAGTAGTTATTTTTTTCCTGTCGGAAAAATATGTTCATCTTGCAAAGTGAAAGAAGTCTGTCCCTCTCTAATTTTTTCTAACAACTGTATGATAATTGGAGAATCTTGTGGTACAGTATTGGGAAATGGCATTGAGAGAAGCTCTTCTCTACTATATCCAAATCTGTTACACCCAACAGGATTCACCTCAATAAATCGACTTGGAACTTGATCCTCATTCAGCTCTACAACATATACTGCATCAGTTGCTTGTTCGATTAGTGCACGATATTTCATTTCACTATCTCTTAATTGTTGATGTAATCTATGCCGTTCTCTTTCTGCTTGTTTTCTTTCGGAAATGTCTCTACATATTGCAGATAAAGCTATCACATTCCCCCTTACATCTAGAATAGGTGAAATTGTCAGACTGACATCAAGAAGACTTCTATCTTTACGTTGTCTAACGGTTTCTAATCTAGTAACTACAGATTCGCCTGTGAGAATTTTCTGAATATTATCCAATGATTCGTCCATTAAAAAATCAGGCACACAAGGCAATCTCTTACCTATGATTTCGTGTGATGACCAACCAAATATCTTTTCATAAGCTTTATTAGCTTGTAAAACATGTCCTTCTCGATCAGATATGGTGATAGCATCTGCGTTGTGATTTACAAATGATTCCAGCAATTCCTTGGTCGCTCTTAATTCTGATTCTATCTTTTTCCTTTCAGTTATATCGACTGTAGAACCAACAACTTCAATAACTTGTCCATTTCGTTTAATTGGCCTAAGCGCAATGAGAATAATAGTTTTATCATTTGGCCAGGGTAATTCGAATATAATTTCTTCCCCTTCCCATGCTTGTAGATAATACTTCATCAATTGGGGAACTAAATGGGAAGGAATAATAGAAGCATCAATGGTGCGTAAGCTTTTTCCTACCACTTGTTCGGAATAAAATCCTTTTTGATAATAAAACTGTCCATCACACAAAGTGTGTATAAAATGTTTATCCACTTTTTTAAACTTAAAGATACCTCCTTGAAGTTCATGTACGGTATCTTTGAGTTCTTGCTTCGATTTTTTTAATTTTTGATTCATTTTAGATAAATCCTGTGTTAAGTAATATAATCTTTGGTAAGCTTCCATAAGAAAAAGCCCGATTAAAAGTCCTAAAGCTATATATAATAAGCCTGGAGTGTAAAGCACTGTAGTTATAAAGAATACACCTACTAACAACTTCATACTCACAAAAACAGAAAAATATAGAGGTGCACTTTTAAAAGGATGAAGGCTTTTGAAATATGTTTTAAAAATAGTAAATAGAATACCCATACCTAAATAAGCAATCACAGGTGGTTCCCAATACCCTCCAATGTAAAAGATGCGCATTATAATAATACTCATTAATGTAATCCAACCCGCAGTGCGACCAAAGTAAATAAAAGAAAGAATAAGAGGAACAACACGGAGATCGTATGAAAATCCCATGTACGGAAAAGAAAAGAACATCAAAATAACTGCGATAATTCCTCCATAGAATTTTTCGAAATATTTCCTGGAATTAATTATAAATACTTGAGTAAATATGGCTGCGCTAACTAGTAAAGCAAAAATAGAAAGATTAATAAAATAGTCTTTGATAATCATGTAATGTCCCTCCTTACATTAAGCATATTCGACAAAAAAGAATACAATCCTACAAATAGCGTAAACGGTTCTGGTACAGCTAGCGATAAGGTTCTGTTGCAAAGTTTTTTTACACATAGAGACATGGGAAGATTGTGGTCAAATTTTATGAAACCGTTAACAAATTCTGTAATTCGTTATACGTCAAAAAGACGGAGTCTGATTGAAGACTTCGTCTTTGTTTGTATATGGCATGAAGCGTTTCTATCCCTTTTATCGTACGTGAGGCATGACGAAGACTTTGAAATCCTAAGGAACGAGCGAAACGGCGCTTCACGTGTCGATGATCTTGCTCAATGAGATTATTGAGATATTTTGTTGTACGATGAAAGGTATTTTTGTAAAAGTCTATCCTCTGTAATTTTTTAAATGCGCAAATTAAAGAAGGAGCCTTATCTGTAGTCAGAACCGTTGGTTCTCCATAAGTTCGAACCAGTCTTTTCATAAAAGCATATGCCGCTTGTGTATCTCTCTTTTTACGCAGTTGAATATCAAGCGTTTGCCCCTCTTTGTCAATGGCACGATATAAATAACACCATTATGGTGTCTTTTATTTTAAGAATAAATATTTTTTTATCAATTGTTCTAATGATCGTCTAATTTCTTCTATACGCTTGTTCATGGATAGAATTCAAATTTGTATCTAACACAAGTTCTGTATGTTTTTAGGTACTTACTTTAATTTCAAAATACGTTCTACTTCCTCCACACTTAACTTACTTGCTTTTGCAATTGTTTCAAGTGGTACACCAAGTTCATGCATACCTTGAATCATTTGAATTCCCCCCTGTTGCACGCCTTGTTCCATTCCTTTTTGAAGCCCTTCTTGAAGCCCTTCTTTGCGCGCATGAGCAAACTTTGCCGCTTCATCCATTAAAGCTTTTTCCCTTGCTTCATAAGCTTGGCGGAAAGAAGAATCTTGACTCATACGCTCCCATTTATTCATTGCTTTTTGTAAAATAGGATCTTGGTTCATGGCAATATCCTCCAATATTTGAGTTAAATGCTCATCTTCATTTGCTGGTAATAGTAACATCCAACGGACAAAAGAATCTTCCTACGGGTTAACCTTTTCTTCACGCCACTGTTGCATCAATTTTGGAATCTCCACAACATGTACTTCTATGTCATCGCTGAGAGGTTTTTGTTGCTGTATGTTCCATAGTTTCCCTGTGGTATGAAAATCCTCGTATTCTTGAAACATCACGAAGTTTAGTAAGTTGATGGTAATTGTTTTGTGAAGCGCACTGTATGGCATACCTTTTTGTAGTTGTGAGGTGTATAGTTTCCCCCAATAATACAAACTACGTTTGATCATATCGTGATTATTATTTAACTGAATTTCGACATTTACTTTGTTCCTGTATCTAATGTGGCTGATACGTCCAAAATCGAAAGTTTGTCATCTTCATGTTCACGGTGTAAATGTGGGTCTTCTAATTGCAGTGAAGCAATAGGTGATTCTAAAGAATCCGCTAACATAGCATTTAAAAATGTAAGTAAGATATCTTCACTACCATTTGTACCAAATAATTGTTTAAAGGCAAAATCAATTCGTAAATTCACTAATTGGTTAGATATGGGTTTCCTCTTCCTGTCTATATCATCTCTTTTTCTTATTGTACATAAAAGCGGATGGAACATGCAAACAGGCTCTTATGCTATTCCACATATATAATAATCATCAAATTTCCACATGCACTTTTGGAATATGTTTTTGGGGACATTTTTATGAATTATCTTGTTAAATTTTTTTGCTATTCAGTAATTTTTTTCATAAATAAGGCTGTCCATAGTGCAGAGACACCAAATACTTCATTCGATTGTTTTATTTCTTGCATCTTACGTATTTCTACTTCAGAAAAGTCTTTAAAGATAGTTCTCAGCTTTTCATCTGTAAAACCTAAGCCCCCTTTAAGACTTTGTAGTCTGTACACTTCCCAATCTGTTATATCTGCCCCACCTAATTCTCCACCTTGAACAAAACAAGTGATTGCAAAATAACCACCTGGTTTTAAAGCCTTTTCCACCAAATTTATATAACTCATTCTTCTGTGTGGAGCAATATGATGAAAGCATCCTGAATCATACACAATATCGTATGTACCCTCTTCAATTTGTAAGTTAAAGATATTGTTATAAATAAAATTTACATTTACATTTTTTTCTTTTGCCCGTTCGATTGCCCATTGAATTGATTCCTGTGATAGATCTACTGCATCAACTAAGCATCCTTTTTCAGCAAAGTAAATTGCATTCCTGCCTGGACCGCATCCAAGTTCAAGAACTTTTCCTGGATTAAGTAATTTTTTCTCGAAATAATTAACTAAGTTCTCATCTGGTTTATTAGTAAAAAAGGGAACTCCTTTTTCACGATTAGAATAAAAATCATCCCAAAATTGAGTTGGTTCACGCAATAATGAATCTAACATATCCAATAAATCTTCATAACTACTAATTATTTCTTTCACAATAACCCCTTCTTTCCAATTAAATCTTACATTCTAATTGTACTAACAATTAGAATGATTCGTGTTTCATCGGGGTTAACAATACTTTAAATCCAAATAAGTTTGAACTCTCTACATATGCCTATTTATGCTAATTTAACACGCATAAAGGTACCTAATTTTCCTTTTATATTATTTTAAAAGTATTTACCTTACTCTTTCTGAAAATCCAACCAAACGCTTAGAGATACAGTTAGAATTAAAGCTCAATTTCTATTTCTTAAAACTATTATTACGAATGTTACAAAAATATCACGAAGAAAATAGCTACTCGTTCTTGTTAAATAAACCTGCTCCTTTAGTGGTTTACATAATTCTCGTTAGCGGAAGTTGTTATCTATTCGTTTTAAAATACTCTGGGTATTTTACTTTCATAGATAAAATGGTACCGCACTCTGTACAAACATCAGCAATAACTCTTGAAAACTGACCAAAGTGTTTACCTGTATTACTCGGTCTTAAACATGCCTGCGCATCTAATGAACCTTGTCCAATCTCTTTAGATCCACAATTAGAGCATACCTCAATCATTTGTAATTCCTTCTTTCTAAAAATTTAGTTCCTATAAACCTTTTATTTAAATACAACAACCCCCTCCCCTGTTCGGAGAGGAGTGTAGTCCACACCCACTAATCATTCTCACCTGAATACACTTTTAAGTGTTCCATTGCTATGGCTATGGCATGTTTTTCTGTATCAATTAACGATAATCCCTGCTTAATAGGAGCCCAATACTCATATCCGTAATCCTCAAACCACGCAAAAACTTCTGTAGTGAAAAAACCATCATTTCGTTTGATAACTTGAACTTTGTATCTTTTGCTTGGGGAAACAATCTCTTTAATGATTTCTTCCATTGTCTATCTCCCTCTACCTTTTATCCAGATTGTACCACATCAAGAATATAAATGATGAAAGGTATTTTGATTGCATAAGGTATTCATGTTAAGTTTACATAACGCTTCATTATCAGTAGTCAACGATGCATAAAATTTTCGTTATGGGGGTAATAAAAAATATTAGCTTGATGGGCATGTGGCTGTACCCCACATCCATCAACTTAAGGTATATTTTTATACAAAACGCGGTTTTTTCACGTAGTATTTTATTATCGTTTATAGATGTTATAAAAGTAGGCATATCAAATAAACCCTGACGGGTTTGAATTTTTTTACTATGCTACCTGATGAGTAGAAGTGGTATACTCATACACAACACCCAAAATATCAAAGACTGTCTTTTTCTCGTATCGATGAGATTTTCGTCCGTTGCGCTGTAGGAGGTTAAACAGACGAAGGAGAACCTTTGATAGCTCTTGGGTGTTTTTGTGTAATGCTTGGTAAAAAAGTGAAAAATAATCTTTAATTATGTACATCGCTTTATATTCACTTAGCTCTTTCTGTTTCTTACGTAACAGGAGTTCTCTCATCTTAAACATTGTAGAAGAACATAATAGGATACTAATGAGTTGTCCATAAAGATGACATTCTAATCGCTCTTGTTTAATAGATTTACAACGATGAATTTGAAACCAGGATTTCCATATTTTAAATAACAGTTCAATTTGCCAACGTAGTGAATATAAATCATAGATTTTCTCTTTTGGTACCCATTCCGTAGGAATGTTTGTCATATATACCGTAATTCCTTGTAAAAGTTTCGTACGCTCTGTATATGTAATTCCTTTTTTCTTTTCACGAATAGCTCGATCACGTAGGCGTTTTTGTTTTTGCTCCTCCGTACATTTATAAACCACAATGCGAGTAGGTAGTTTGTCTTTGCTCCCTACATATACATCATGTAATTCATACACTTGGCCAGGTTGTAATTGGTTCATGATGTCTTCCAAATGAATTTGTATATATACCGGCCTCAGTTGAGCGGGTTTTGTTTTAAACACGACTGTTTCGAATTCTTTTCTATATATCTTAGTTGGTAACTTAAGACGTGATAAATAATATCCTTGCTTATCTTGAATAGACTTAAAGTCTTGTAAACGAAAATATCCTAAGTCACGAATATATAGTTCATTCTTTTGTGCCATGCCTGTTCGAGTCGCACCATACGCCTGATCACTTCGTTTTCCTGGTTCAATTTTCACATCAGAAAATTCTCCACTCAACAAGTCATACTCTAGTTGAATTTTCACACCAGCTTTATGACTACATCCTCCGGCACCAGGATAAGTAGATACAAATCGATCCGGCACTTGAAATGTTGTAGAATCAAGGATAAGAATACGCTCAAAGTAAGCAGAAAGAGAATGAGAAATCTTAGATAATCCCCCAATTTTAGCTTGTAGAAGTGTAGTAAATACAGTTCGAAAGAAGGCTACAGAAGCCGAGTTAAATCGTCGATTAAGTCCCTCAGGACTTAATAAAATTCCTGTTGAAGTTTCTAATTGACTACAAAGTTGAGTAAGAGAGGTAGTAGCGATTTGTTGATTTAACCATACACATAAAGATAAAAAATGGTGCCCATGGCATTTCCGTTTTCGTTTCATTCCGCCTGCTTCTATAGCTAATTGATTAAGTGTAGCGGGAGACATATATCGATATAACTCTTCAGCAAATAAAGACAACTCTTGTTTTTGATGCATATTCATAAAAAGCACGTCATCCTTTCTCATTAACATAAGAGAATAGTAACGTGCTTTTAACTTCAAGAATAGTCTAAATCCTTAAGTTGATGGATGTGTGGCGGTACCCCTACTTAAAGAACTATAAGGACTATGTTTTTATTTAGTATAGTTAATACACGTATCTCGGCTGAACCCCGTTATAATTAAATCGGTCCCTTTTCGCCATTTATTAAACTAACGGGCAGGATGTGTTAATCAATTCGCGAATACTTTAAATAATCATTAGCAAAGATTCTGCATGAACCATAAAAAATGGTATCCTTAAAAAAGTGAAGGGGCAGCATAGCCTTATGAAACTAGGACATATAATGATTTTCGTCAATGACATGACAAAGGCGAGATGGTTTTATTCTGAATTGCTGGGTTTGCAAACATTGTTAGAGCAAGAAAATAAGCTTGTATTTGCCCTTGACGGCTGTCAGCTTATAGCTTTTAAGTGTGAAAAGACCAAAGAAATTGGAGATTATTCAAACGAGGCTAGAACAGTTTTGGTGTTTGAGGTCGTATCTGTTGAGCAAATTTATAAGGAAATGAAGGAAAAGGGTATTCAATTTTTGCATGATAAACCAACTCAAGGGCGATATGCTGCTTTCGTTGATCCGTTTGGTAACGTGCATGAAATCGCTGAATCGTTCGAATGAGAGTCGTTAACTCTGTTACAAACAACGTGGTGAAACATATTACAAAGGTATTGCACTAACGGGACACGATAGTGCAAAGATTGATTGCAATCAAAGTTAGACCGAAGATTAAGATCGTGGTTTGATACTGAATTAGTCCGGGGGTTTCGCGACCCGGTCTTTTTTTATTTGTCAGCGTCACAAAGAGCCATATCGTCGCGACATAAAGCTCCACAACACCAAGAGGGTGCCAGTTAAGGAAATCAAATTTGAATACGTGATCAAAACGATAGATTGTGTATATTCAGTTGTTCGCTATACAGACGGCACAAGCGAAATCATAGAAACATTGATTACTGCGTCCTAATTGGGTGTGGATTTGAAATAAAGTTTAACCGGTTGTAATAAAGTTTAACCGTTTTGGGGGTATGTGAACATCGCCATCAAGTTAAGAAAAACGAGATACCCCCAAATCGAAAAAAATGAGGGTATCTTGTTTTATATATCCAGCTCAATTTCTTTGTTCATACAACAAAACTTGTACCTCTTCCCACTGTTACATGAACAACTCTCATAAATATTTGCTGGCCTTGAGCAATCTTTGATTGCTTTTTTTAAATCCGTCACATCTTCGTTGAATTCTAGTCCAACTATGTAGTAAAAATTGTATGCCTCACAAATCGCAGCCACTTTCTCTGCTCTTGCTTTAGACGAAACCTTTACGATGATAGGACGTTCTTTAGAACCTAGTGGATACATGTCTGCTTCCCTCTTTCCTTTTTCTTTCTATTGTATAAAATTTAAGAAAAAGCGGAGGGATATTTATGAAAAAACTATCTAGTTCTCAAGTGTTTCGACTGCTTTCAGAGGAATTACAACGCGTCTTTTCACCACAAGCATTAACAGAGCTTGCCAAACAAACTCAGTTTGTTCAACGTAACAGTAAATTCAGGGCACAAGATTTATCTGCCTTATGTATTGGGATGGGACAAGACATTGCGAGTTATTCTCTGGCTAGACTATGTGGAAATTTGGAATCAGAAACCGGCGTCCTGATGAGTCCAGAAGGACTAAATCTAAGGTTGAATGCACAAGCAGTGGAATTTTTACGCTCTTTATTCTCACAGTTATTACAAAAACAATTGTTATCCATGACATCTCTCTATTCCTCTTTTTCAGCATATTTTCGTCGTATTCGGATTTTAGATGCCACCACGTTTCAAGTCTCGGATCAACTTGCGACGGCTTATCCTGGTTCAGGAGGAAGTGGAAAGGCTTCTGGCGTAAAAATACAGTTAGAATACGATTTGCTGAGTGGGCAATTTTTACATGTTGAAGTGGGGCCAGGTAAACAAAATGATGTGAATTATGGGAAAGAGATTCAACATACTGTTGATTTACAAGATTTATGCATACGAGATTTAGGGTATTTTAGTTTAATTGATTTAGATGCAATCCAACAAAAAGGGGCGTACTATTTATCTCGATTAAAAATGAACACCAAAATATTTCAAAAAAATGAGCATGTTCTTACCTTTAAAAACGGATCCATTAAGAAAAAATATCAATACACAATGATTGACTTAGAAGCCATCATGAATCAGTTACAGCCGGGTGAATGTTATGAAATTCCTGTTGTTTATATCGGTCGGAGTTATGGACTTCCAGCACGAGCCGTGATTTACAGACTAACCCCTGAGCAAGAAGCACAACGTAGAAAAGATCGTGCATACAAAGAGAAAAAGAAGAATATGACTTTTAGCGATCGAACCAAAAAACTGCAAGGAATCAATGTGTACGTTACCAATATTCCATCGGAATATGTCTCAAAAGAAGCCATTCATGAATTCTACTCCCTTCGTTGGCAAATCGAAATCATTTTTAAAACATGGAAATCTATTTTTCATATTCATCACAATACAAATGTAAAAAAGGAACGGTTAGAGTGTCATATCTATGGAAAGTTAATTGCGCTCTTATTATCCTCTACTGTGATGTTTCAAATGAGGCAATTATTACTGGTCAAGAAACAAAAAGAGTTAAGTGAATGGAAAGCCATGTATATGATTCACGATTACTTTCGAACATTATATCGCCATATACAACTTCAATCGATCCAGTTAACAAAAAGTTTTCTTCGCTTGTTCCATTTACTTGATAAAAATGGACGGAAATCGCATCGATATCGAAAGAAAACGGTGTTTGATATTTTAGGTATTGCATACGAACAACATCTATCCAAGTAAGAAATGATATATTTTAAAAAATCTAGCCCGTAAGGGTTATTTATCATGCAGTTTTTTTCGATTTTTTATTTTTTCAGGGAGTAACAAGCAATTTTATAAATATACCTGTATTTATTTCTCGTTAACTTGATGGCGATGGGGTATGTGAACGATTCAGAGAATGAGGTACCACTCTGGAAATTAAATCCAAATCAAGGGTTACACAGTTGATTTTCATTAGAAAACCCAACATGGGGTACGGAAACGATTCGTATACTGACCCGCCACATCTGTAAAAAATAGAATCCCTGTATTTTTCTTACTTTTTTGAAGCGAAAACACTCTAATTGAACTGTTTTTTATATGGTATCTATTTAAAATCTAAGACTCTTCGTCTCAATTGAGTACACCCTATTGAAGCGATGGACACGATTTAATATTACTAAATTTATATATGTTAAAATAAATTTAGTAATATTATATATAATTGTAAGACTATAACAATTATATATTTCAAAAGGAGATGAATAAATGAGGAAGCTTACAGGTATTATACTTTCGTTATTTTTATTATGTTCTACATTTGCTCCCTCTCTTGCATTCGCAGCAGAGAACTTTGATTCAAACAAGATTGGCTGGGTACAAGAAGGAAATGAAAAGTACTACTTCGATAAACCAGGCGTCAAACATACTGGCTGGTTAGAGCTTGAGGGGAAAAACTATTACATTGATAGTAGTGGAAAATCACTCTTTTCTTATCAAATCATTAATGGGAAAACACATTATTTGGATGATTCAGGAACAGCAAGAACTGGCTGGATACAGTAGATGATAAGTTTTATTTAAGTACTAACGGAGAAATTAAAACAGGACCTCTGACATATAAGGGAAAAGAATTTCATTTTAATGAGTACGGGGAAATGGATAGAGGATGGATCATCTTACAATCTTTTATTAAGAGAGTATATCCTAAACCAGAAACTAAATTTATTGTAGAATCTAAGCGTGTTAAAGATGGCGAAGTACTTGAGGTAATTGAAAAGTATGGTATGTGGTATAAAGTTAAGTATCAGGGGGAAGTGGGATATGTTAGAACAACAGATTCTCTCATATTTGATCAAAAAGTACCCAGTTCAATAGAATTATCGAGAAACAAAGCCCTTTTCACTCATTCTTTTCTAAATTTATATCAAAAAAATCAAGAACTAGTATTTCCTCCTAACCAACTAAAAAATTTGAAGGAAGCAATAAGCTAAAAATCTAGAAAAAGCAACGAAAGGAACTTCTGGTATAGGATGGAGTATGCCAAGAGGAGGAGGCTCTATCAATGGCCGTAAGTACTCTGAGCATGCTTTAGAAAGAATGGCTCCCGATACTATAGAAGTTAGAGCGGAACTTACTAAGAGAGCGCGTGAAAGAGCTGAAAAAAAAGGATATAAGTTTGGGTCAGATAACTACATGGAGGAATTATCTAAGGTTGATCCTCGTGGTATGATCCCTAATGTAGTTGAAGATATTATCAAAACTGGTTCTCGTGTTCCAGGTGACAAGCCTGGTACGTGGAAGTATATTAGAGAAGATGGTTGCGTTGTTATTAATGATAAAGGGGATGTTGTTACAGTTGTTCCCGCAAAGAAAAAACAATAAAAACTATTATATTCTAACAGTACAGCTATAACATTCTGGTGCAGAAAGTAGGTTGAAAAATTGGATATTAAATATGATAAATATGAGTTATTAGAAATATTTGAGAGTGAACCTGAAGATTTTATTATTCCTGGTGCTGCTGTATATAAGTATAGTAAAGTGGATAATTTAGGATTTGAATTAGTAATGATTATGTCAGTCTATGAAAATACTGTTAATTTAAAAATGCTCTATGAAGACAGACGTATATTTGATACTAATATGGAGTCTGTGGAACGAGTCTATTCTCGTAATGATACGCTTCATATTCAATGTATAGAAGAAAAAAAGGCTATTGAAGTGAGATTTAAGCCTCATTTTGCAATTAATATTAGAGAATTCTAATCACAAAATCGTAGGACTTATCAATTCCTACAATTTTTATTATTGAATATTTTTCCAAAGTGGCCCCTCATACCCTGAATCGTTTCCGTACCCCTATATTGTTTGAACTCCTCCTTATGCTAATCTCATTTTAACTTTTAATCACTCTCTTCTATTTACAACTCTTTAAATTCTATATATTTAAATGTATAATTGTATAGAAATAATAAAATTTTGAACTGAGGTGACAATAATGAGAAGTTTAGGTTCATTAGTAACGTCTACTATATGTTCAGTAATCCTTATAATTTGGAATGCCTATACCTTCTATGACAAATTCACGACGGGAAATACATATTTTTGGATTAGCGGAATCATAGGTGTATTATTCATTCTATTCTTTATCAGAGACATGCGAGATATCATCAATAAAAACTATAGAACTTCTAAAAATTAGAGGGTGGATCTACATGTGGGGGTCACTATACATGCCCATCAACTTAAGAAATTCGTTGTACCCAAAATTTAAAAAAATGAGCTGAATTTTTTAAAATAACTGTAGCTAGATAAAAATTTTCATTTAGGGGGCACTTCATAACCTTAGCTTGATAGTGATGAGCGGTACGCCTGTAAGGAAAAAATTAGTAATAAAAAAGCCTTCTTTCAGACTTTAAATTTTATATTTCAAAAGTTACTTTGCCATCTATGACAGCAATCCTGTTACTCACTCATCTATGTTTTTAATAAAATATTGTAAGCGTAAAAAGAAAGGAACCATTTTGGTTCCTTTCTTTTGTCTTTCTCGAATTATCTTATTAGTCTTTTATATTTTTGATAACAGCCATTTCTTTTCCAAATCTATCACCATTATCAACAAATCCTAAACTTGAATATAAATGATGAGCTGCCTTATTCTCTGGGTTATAACCTACAATAATTCTTTTCGCATCAAGTAATTTAGCCATCTCTAAGATCATTAACTTAGTTGCAACTTTACCTATACCCTTACCTTGAAAATCCTTATCAACCATTATTCTATATACCCAATAACCATCGAGTTCTTCTCTTACAGAATTATACATTAAAAAACCTACTATTTTTTCTTCGAAATAGATAGCATAAGGTTTTAATGTTGCTTCAAACTTTGATTGAGCTATTGAAATTGCATTTGGTTCAATATAATTTTTTTGTTCCTCTGATAATTCTAATTTACAACATTCATACCAGTTTTCTGAATTTAATTCTTCAAGTTTCACATTAACGTTATTCAAAAATATTCCCCTTTCGAATTTGGGGAAACGCTAAACATTTTTTATTAATTAGGCGTTATCCCCTCGTAATTAAACATATTAAAAACATTTATATTTGTCATAATGAACGCCTCCCTTAACAAAGATTCCTCGATTTATAGAGTGAATTTTCAGACTCTATAAATATACCATATTTTCCTATATAATTCTCCCTTTTTTCTTTATTTTTTTAAAGTTTTCTTCTCCGAAAGTCCTTATAGTGATAGTGTGTTCCATCACAAACCTACACTATCACTTATTCCATTAAATGATCCAATTGGGGTCACCTTACATGCTCCTCAACTTAAGAGATTTTAATGAAACACCATCCTTACCCTGATTCACTCAGGGCTTCTACATACACGGCATGGAATAAATACATTCTTCTAAATGATTTGTATAAAAAAGTGCGCCATTGAGATAAGATGGCGCACTTTTTTATTTTACTTGATCCGAGAAGGTGTAATATGTTCTAGCCATAGAATGCCATCATACTGTTGATTTGGAATCATAATTTCATCCGTATTTCCCCAATGTTGTGCAATTATTGGCGTATACATCCAAGATGTTTCAGGACGATTTTTCTCACCTTTTAAATTTATAAATACTTGTGGATGTTGCGCAACTTTCAAAATTTCTTCGATACTATTGGATTCATGTTTCTCCTTTACATACACAATTGTTTTATTATCCTCAGAATTTAGGCTACTCCCGCTATACGCAAATAAACCAATGGCATACATCTGATCCTTTATATGTTTTGGTAGGTAATCTATCATATTGGGGCCTACAAATCCGTATTTATGAGTATTACTAATATCCTGTATCATTTTAGAATTTTGTTTTCGAATATGATAATTATGACCCCATACCATTATTTTTTTACCTGTATATTGTATTTCACTAAGCCATGCTAGGTTTTGAGCCATCTTTTGGTCACGTGAATATAATGAGTAATTATTGTAAATAGTGTAGTCAAATGGAATGCTATACGTCTCTTTCATTTGATTTGACATATATGTTTTAAGCGAATCAATACGAATACTAATTGTCTTTTCTAAAAGATTTACATCATATGATGATTTAGGTGCCACTTGTCGTAATTCATCCTTATGTTGTTGGATAAATTCTTTTATCCTTTCATATTTGTCTATAAGGGGTGTCTGCATTGCTTGAAACTCTTTATAGGAAGACACAGAATGATATTTAAAGATGTCACCTTCAGCTTCTGTAAGTAAATTAGCTACTTCAGGATTCAACTTCTCAATCCATTCGTAAGCAAAGGTTGCAAATGGAAAATTTTCAATTTCATACGGGATTTGTATGTCAAACCCCGTTAACATAAGGGGTGTCCCTTTTTCCTTTTGTTCCTTTATGTACTGAAATAATTCTTCCACGTCTTCTGTAGACCATACATCAGAAATAGATTTCTTCATCGCTTGTTCAGCTGTTAAATTATCTAGGTTTTGATACACTGTATTCATTTCTGCAAATCCTGATTCAAATGCAATTACATCATAACCCATTTCTTCATGTAAATACTTGATTATACGAATCTTTGATTGGTTCATTTCTGTTGAACCATGTGTTGATTCACCAAGGAGAACAAAACGTTTGTCTTGTATCGTTTCTTTCAAGAATGATAAATCCTCATACGTATGAGCAGTTGGTTCCTTTAATTTTTTGGCATGCCCCCCAACCCATTCTTGCCATTTTGGCTGATCCACAGGTTTTTCTTCAGCGGATACCGCCGCTGTAAATGTCGTTAGTGCAAGAATTGATGCTGTAATTCCTACTTTCCACTTTGATAACACACATACCCCTCCTGTATTTGCTAGATTCTCATCCATCTAGGAAAATAATTTTCTACAACCAATGTATGGGCTTAGATAATTATTTTCCTTATATTTATATTAATAAATGAAAATGGTGTGCACAAGAAAAAAATCATAACATTCATTTTAATCAGAAAATACAAAAGCATTTTCCTAGGACTGCATCGCTATCAAGCTAAGGTTAGGAAAGGTCAGTTTCAGAAGAAAATTTTTTCTTTTTCTAAAAATCAGTGTAGATCATTGGAAATTTTGCATATCAAATAAACCCTAACGGGTTTCACTTTTTTATTAAGCTGCTTGATTGTCCGACACGGTACAATTGTAAACGACACCTAATAGGGGTCACCATACATGCCCATCAAGCTAAGATTTTGGATTCCCCCCAAACGAAAATTTTATAATTCTACTAGTATGTACAGGTTCAGAAAATTCTTTACAATAATTTAGACCATTAAAACAGGAATTAGTTTATATTAAAATTAGTTTTATAGATTAAATATTGGAGGTATAGAATTAAGTTGGAAAAAGAATTTATGGTAATCAATAGCTTTTCTGGTGAAAATTTAACTGGAAATCCCGCTGCTGTTTTTTTAAATCCCAGTGGTTTAGATAATAATACTTTGCAAAACATCGCTAAGCAGATAAACCTTGTGGAGACAGTATTTGTCTATCCCTCTTATAATGCGGATTTTCTATTTCGTTATTTTACTCCTAATAAAGAAGTATCGCTTGCTGGACATCCAACAATAGCAGCATTTATGGCACTAGTGAATTCAAAGAAAATTGATCCTAGTAAAAAGAAAATATATCAAATTGAAACTCAAAATGGAATACGTGAAGTTGTTATTGAAAACGTTAGAAATCAAGTGCTTGTAAAAATGAAGCAAAGCGCTCCTAAGTTTATTTCACCAATAATAAACAAAAAGACAATCGCTAATACTTTGGGAATTAATGAAGCAGATATTGTTTTCAATTTTCCGATTCAAACGATTGACTTAGGTGTGAAATATTTAGTGATAGCGGTAAATTCTTTAAGTATATTAATGTCAGTTAAACGTGATGTTCAATTGTTACAAGAGTTGTGTGAGAATTTGGGTGTTCGTGAAGTGCAAATATTTACATTTGATACTTATGGAGAAGATTTTGATTTCCACACTAGAAACCTGTGCCCTAGGGAAGGTATGGAAGATCCTGCTTGTGGAATGGGGAACGCTGCTGTTGGAGCATATCTTGCCAAAAATTATTATAATGAACAAAAGTGTATTCATCTTCGAGCTGAGCAAGGTACGATTGTAAAAATGCCTTGTTTAATAGAACTGTTTATATCTAAAAAAGAAAAAGATATAGAACTTTATATTGGTGGTACTGGTAAAAAAGTAGTTGAAGGTAAGTTCTTTATTTAAATTATAATAGAGGTATCGTTACATTCCCGTCACCCTAAGATCAATTTATACCCATACTTAGCAAAGAACGCTATACTTTTTGTAGAAATATATAGAAAGGATGGCGTTTTTATATGAATCTATCGATTCAAGACGAGTTTCGCTTATTGGCCGAAGAATTACAGAGATATCTGTCTCCACATATTCTTAAACAACTCGCACGAGAGACAGGTTTTGTAAAACGTAAAAGTAAGTATGGAGCATGAGATTTAGCTGCTTTATGTATTTGGATCAGTCAACATGTAGCAAGTAGTTCCCTTACTCGATTATGTAGTCAGCTTTATGCAAATACAGCTACACTTATGAGTCCAGAAGGACTTAATCAACGTTTTAACCGATGCGCTGTTTTATTTCTACAGCGTGTATTTTCCCTTTTAGTCAAAAGTCAACTAAACGATTCGTCTCAAATCCGAAACCGATATACTTCTTATTTTCAACGTATACGTATTTTAGATGCTACTATTTTTCAAGTCCCCAATCATTTGGCTCCTATTTATCCTGGTTCAGGAGGCTGTGCACAAACAGCCGGTATTAAAATTCAGCTAGAGTATGATTTACATAGTGGAAAATTCCTCAATTTTCAAATGGAGCCAGGTAAAAATAATGATAAAACCTTTGGTACAGATTGTTTGGATACCTTACGATCAGGAGATTTATGTATTCGAGATTTAGGATACTTTTCTCTAAAAGATTTTGCTCAACTTTTAAGGCAATGCCTGACACAATCTATTCATAAGTATTCTACAAAGCTCCGCGAAGATCCAGCAGTAAAGAAAACTCAATATAAATGTTATTGCAATAACATTTGAATCCATAGTTGTATCAACAGTAGGGCCTAGCACTGGAAAACGGAATACATACAGAATCAGCATAATACCCGTAAGTAGACATATTGATGAAAAGGAAACAACCACAATTCTCCTCTTCCATTGTAAAAAGGCCACACCCATCGCTATACCTAATAAACCTGTTGTAAAGGGAAAGATAATTAGTTCACTCGGCTGAATAATAAATAAAAGGAAAATCGTAAGGGTATAAGAGAGGATTCCTTGACGGATAGAAAAGCAAGTAGCTAAAAAAATTGGTAATGTCGCTAGAAAACTAATCAGAAAGCCTATACCAGGCATAAAGCCCCCCGCTGATTGAAACATAGTGGCAAATGTACTCAATAAGGCTGTAATAACTAACTTGGTTGCAAGGGTCATCTTTCTTACATGAACATAGTTTACATCTGTCTCTATCATCGATTGATACCAATAACGAACAAACCGATTGATTAAAACACCCCCTAAAATATCCAATTCGTCACTTTCTATACTATTCATTCCCTTGCGTTTTATGCGGCATTGCCTGTTAGTAATCAATTGGAATGAGGACTTCTCCTCTATGAATATTTAAAAATAGAAGCTTTTTCTAGGGGGGATACGATGTATCGTACTGATACAATTGAAAGAATTTTAAAGCCAGAAGATATCTTGGTTCCATTAGGATATAAATGACAAATACTCCAGCCGTCGAATTTTATAGTTATAAATCATGGAACAATTTCAAAAACAGTACCTTGGTTAAAATCAGTCACTTTCATAGAGCCATAAACCCCTAAATATAGTCTGGTTTGATCCAGATTCGTTCCCAAATTAACATAATAAGCTGATTGAGACCCAAAATTATAATCGGTTTCAATAACACTAAAATCATTTGGTTTACAATCTGTACTTACCCTGGTATAAGCTAAAACCCCTCTAACCGGAGGTCGAGATTCTTCATTCTGGGCAAGATCGGTAAACACGACGCTTCCCGTTAAATTGGGGATTCCATTCCCCATATATGACTGGACTCCTGTAAGTGCAGTTCCTCCAAACTTATCGGGTCGGGGATCTTTATGAAAATAACTAGTTAAAGGCTGAAGACGCCTCACTGAAGTTTTTACTGATTCATTGTAATAAGCAATTGTTTTCTCATCCAAAGTCGGATTTGCAGAACAGCCCCTTATAAACGAAGTAGGAAAAGCACCTTCCCACCCTCGCCAGCCAAAGTTAATAAATCCTTCTTGGTCAGGTTTAGATCTCATTAAAGAAGCTTGAATAAGCTGAGTAACCGGTATTGGTTTATAATGAACGAACGAAAAAATCGACTCTACCAAATCTTGTCCGACATTTCCCACATATTTGATATACTGATTATAAAACCTTTGAAATGAAATGCCTGGTATATTGCGAACCCCTTTGGCAATTACCGTAAGCGTTTCCTGAATAGGTGCGGGAAGTTCATTAAAACGTGTGACTACGGGGGGATTATAGATAAATGTATTCTTAACTACATCAATTTCAATTATTTTACCAGCTATCTCCATATCGTCCTGACTTAAATTAAATGGATCATAGCCTGCTCCACCATCTCCGGTTGTTAAAACAAGTTTTCCGGTTTCAGGTGAAAAGTTTAAGCTATTGACACCATTATGATTAAAAAATGGTCTTCTTATGTTAAGTAATGTCCGTCGTTTTTGAGGTTGACCATTCGATTGTAAAATCCATTCTTCAACTGTATCAATATGATCATATTGAGTTTCTCTATTTATCCACCTTAGGTTTAAAGTTCTGGGATCACACGGGTTAGGCTTAAAAGATTCAGGAAGAGCCCCTGGACCTTGTGTTGCAGCTACTGAATAATGAAGATAAAACAGACCGTTATAATAAAATTCTGGATGAAACGCTAGCCCTAGCAATCCCCGTTCATCATATCCACTACCAGAAACACCTAGTTCAGAATTACCTAATTTTATGATTCGCGGGCGAATATCTAAAAAAGTCCTTATAACTCCGTTTCCTATGTAAAAGATCTCTCCTACCTGGGTTGCAATAAATAATCTTTCAATTGAGTCACCCGGAAGTATAGTTGTTTTCAAAACGGTGGGTAAATTTATCTTACTTACAATGGGTCGTAAACTAACCTTAACTTTTATCAACTAACTTTACACCCCTTTTTATTGTTTTCTATTATAAGAATATGATTAGAACTGTTCTATTAGTATCAAATTAGGGCCAGGGAATTGGGGAAATTCCCTTTTAATTTATCAAACTTTTTTATATTCAATTGAATCAAGATTTATTAAGTTAATTTAATCAAACTTTATTCCAAGGCTACAGTTGTTAAAAACGGGAGAATCGTCTTGAAAATAAGCTTACCGTTGTAAATCCGCATTTTCCTGACGGTACCCCACATCCATCAACTTAAGATTTTGAAATGCAACAAAACGAATTTTTTTCTTTCTACATTTATGAGAATTAAGTTCACTTTTTTCGCTTTAGGGTACAACCAATTTTTTAACTTGATGGCGACTCTACCCCTTTATGAACACATAAATATCCTCTAAAAACGCTGTCATAGTAAGGGTTTTTAGTCCTTAACGTACAATTTTCCCAGAATGATATAGTGACCCCATCTAGCTCTTTAAAAGTAAGTAGAGACTCGTTCGTACCATTCCCTAAATAACCAGGTAAGTCCTGTAAAAATAATTGGTTGATACTTAAAAAGAATCGCTTGATTTTTCCTCTACCTCTTGGAACACCCACTGCTGAAAATACGAGGTTGATTTTTAAATCAATTGCAACTTGTTATCGAATAAAGAACTAATGTTCGGTTATAATATCAGTGTGCTTGTTCAAGTAGGTTAAGAAGCTTTTGTAATTGAAGCACCAAAGGTAACCTATACTATTTAAAGAAGGAGACGGTAAAATGATTAAACCCTATTTAATGTTTAATAGAGAATGCGAAGAGGCTTTTAAAATGTATCAAAAAGCTTTTGATGGAGAAATGGTTGCTATTCAAAAATATGGTGATATGCCGCCTAACCCTGAATTTCCTGTTAATGAAAGTGATAAAAACCTTGTTTTACATGCACATTTGAAATTAACAGAATCAGGATATATTATGGGTTCTGATGGGAATCGAGATTTTCAAGATTCTGAAAAAGTGTGCATCAGTGTGGATCTTGATTCTGAGGAACGTGCTATTAACGCATGGAACATACTTAAAGAGGGTGGAGCCATTCGTAATGATCTCCAACCAACATTCTTTTCTAAACTACATGGTTCTGTGAAGGATAAATATGGAGTTACTTGGATGTTTACAGTAAATTAGAAACAGCCCATTCCACTACATTAAGGAAATTCTAATATTAAAAAGCCCAATTTCTCAGTATTAAAATTGAGAAATTAGGCTTTTTTCGTTGCTTCATTAAGAGGTACGTGAACGATTCTAAGTTTCATGGGCCACACTTCAAAAAAATGTAATTTGAACGTCTGTTATAGGCGATTTTATAGCTTCTAGGGGTTACCGCCCCATCACCATCAAGTTAAGAAATTGGTTGCTCCCCAAAACGAAAAAAATGAGTTGCATTCTCATAAATAACTATAAAATAATAAAACTTTCGTTGTGAGGACACTTCAAAATATTAGCTTGATGGGTATGGGGGAGTACCCGCGAAGCTGACACCACACGCAAAATAGATAGTAATAAAAGTAAAACCTCGTTGAATGTCAACGAGGTTCGTGATTTATATATTTGAGTTTGCTTTTCGATAGAGAGTCATTCGTGATATTCCTGCTTTTTCAGCGGCTTCAGAGATGATAGAGCCTTGATCAATGTTTGGAAGCACGGAAAACGCCGTGTTTAACCAGCTTTATGCGACGCTTCTTCTTGCGTATATTGTGCTGAAAACCTTACATGAAGAGCGTCATCAATACCTGTTGATTCAAGGAACAAGCTTCATTCGTTTTACTCGTCAGTTGTTGGAAACAGAACTCGGCGTAGAATGGCAGCTTATTTTTCAAACGTTCCTAAGAAACTACAAACGTTTATATGGGTGTGATTTGTCTGAAACTGAATAATCAACACCTGTGTAAACGTATGAAAAAGGACGAATAAGGTTGTCTGTGTCCAAACGATGGGGGCTAATCCGGTAGCATTTCGGCCATACAGAGTAAATCTTTTACTTTAACATCGAGATTTACTTCTCGCTACATGTTAAATTGTTTTTCCATATAATCACCATTTTTATTGTCACCGGTCACTTTTGTATTAACAATTATGCGTAACAAGTTGAATCAAGTCCTTCTTTTTCTTTTCTATTATGTTATGTAACCTTCTCATCTCCATATCAATAAATAAACTCTCCTATATCTATAAAATTACTCAGAGTAGTATACACCATTTCCATATATAGGGGTAAGAGTATAATAAATATAAATTAAACATTTTTAGGGATTTAAGAGCAAAAGAAATAAGATCGAGATTCTCGATCTTATTTTTCGCATAGTTAGGAGAAACCAGAGTGATAACCAGTTTACAGTATTTATCATATACTACACATTCAAAATATGGATATTAAGCAAATAAAGATGAATATAAACTTTAGTATATTAGTTTACATTCATTTTCACATAAGCATTAACCTCATCCCAATCCCCCTGATATCTTCAAAGTTTGCAAGAAAAGTATACATTCAAAGCATTATCAATAAAGGGGTATCGTCAGAAAAATGCGGGTTTACAACGTTAAGCATATTTTTAAGACGATTACTTCTCGACAAACAATATAGATTAATATGATATAATTTACCTAAAGCGATATTATTAAAATTAAAGTGGTTTCAAGTCAAAGAGAGGCACTCATGAGGGTGTCTTTTCTTTATGAAAAAATCCCTACACATTATGCAGGGACTAGGAACAACAATATATTGCCTTGTTAAAGGCATCCTCAGGAATATATACTTTATTATCCTTAACTTTATATGGAATGTTATTTTCTTCAAGTATATCTGTATTAACAGAATTTACAGTGTCACCCCATCGTATATATTTGCCACTGTACCCTTTTTGGGAAATATATAATATTAAAAGAATAGAAAAACACAAACATAGAATTACTATTCGTTTCTTTTGCAAATTTTTCACCTCCTCCTTTAACAATAAAGCTATATATGATTCCGAAAAGTGTTAAATATAGGTGAATTGTACATTTCTTTATTGTTTACTTTTCCTTTTCATATAATCATTCTATTCTGATGATTTAATTTTACACTATGTAAATAAAATTCAAATGAATTTCATTCTAGTATATCTTAAAACATAATATTCATATTCAGTTAACATAACACCACTTATCAGTAGTCAATGTATCTAGAGACCTATGAAAGTCCCTTCAGATCTTGGTCTTACCCTAGGGCCCTTGCTATTGCGATGTGTGAAATAATACTTACTGCTTACATTCGACTTAGTATTTTTATAAAAAAATCCACTTCAACCATATTTTTTTGCCTTGGAAGATTTTATTTTAAAATTATCTACGCAGTTTTTTCAAATATCTTTAGATGAGTGAAAATCCTTGTCTATAAAGAACCCACAATTTTCTCATCATCTACTTCATATTTTACTAAGCAATCATTTTCCATGACTAGCTCTTTGTCAACTAAGTTACCTGTGACACGATCAACTATTTTTTTATAAACTTTATTTTGTCTGTATACTTGACCATCTACTTTTTTTACAAAATGATGATCTTCTTCAACGATAGAATACTTATATGGAGGATACTGAGATGCCCTAATTTCTCCGTATATATATTCTTCGTCAAGATGTAGATTGACTTGATAGGAAATATTTGAATTGTTTCTCAATTTGAGATCAATAATACCATTCATCAAAGTGGCGCCTGTTCCAAATGGAATCACACGTCCATAGTCAGGGAATGGGTCGAAACTATGACGATATCTTTCCACTGTTTCCAATTCTGAATGAAGAAACATCCAGTAGAGAAGATTCCCTAACTGACAGAGACCACCGCCTATTCCCTTTATCGCTTTGCCATTCATTAGAATAATTCCTTCTTTATATCCAGCCTTTTCACTAGAATTACCAACAAGATGCCAAAATGAAAATGTTTCTCCCGGTTTAATTACAACCTGGTTTATTTTGCAGATGGCTAGCTTTAGATTGGTGATTTTGTTATATTGTAGCTGTATATCCGTATCACCTAACTTTCTAATAAGCAAAGATTTATGTTTATAAATCCTGTAAGGTAATGGATTTTGCTCAAATGTTTTTGAAAATTTATAACCTTTAAGACGGTCACTTATTTTTTTAAACAGCCTACGTTGTCCGATTCTAATAGGAATTAAAAAAGGAAATCTTTGTGTTAATAATTTTCTTGCCATTGAGAGTTGAGCTCCTTTATATATTATTCATCTATATATTGTATTCAGATTTACACCTTATTCATCATCACTAAGCAAATGATTCTGGTGCAAAAACTTCAGGATAATTGCAATGAATCTATAAATCTTGGACATACTGATACTATTACTCTAGAAAGGGTGTGTGATTGGTATGGAAAAAGAAAATTTGTTCAATTGGAAGGGCTATCAAATGATTTTTGCACCAGAACCACTTAAGAAAACAAGTCACATCCAAAACGAAAAAATGAGCATAATTCTCATATATAACTGTCGAGAGATAAAGTTTTCGTTTTGGTGGTGCTTCAAAATATTGGCTTGATGACAATGCACCAGAACCAGAAAAGGTGTTCTTAAGATATAAACCTTCAAAACACCTTTTTATTATTTCAGCATTGAAAGCATTATTTTTTCCAGTTCCGCTTTGTTTACATTACTATCAAACACTGCTTCCCCCGGATTGTCTAAACTATGATTTATGATGACTATCTGATATGCACTATTCTTTCCTTTTGCAGGAACGATCATCTTCATACCTTGTAAGTTTTTATGTGAAGTGTGAGTACTATAGAATACCTGATTTCCTTCTAATTCATACTGTTCTATATTTTCTTCCACAACGAATAGGTGGCCGAATGGGTCTTTACTTTTCCCAAAAACTTGCGATTGATAAATTGTATAACTACCTTTTCCTTTAACATATTCTGATTTGATAATTAATTCCGGCTTTCTTTTGAGGAAATAACTAACATCTTCTGTCTTTAGCGTATAACCTTCAATTGTATAAGCTGGCTTTTTAATTTGGAAGTCCACATGATTCTGAGCTTCCTCTACAGTAAACTTTAAAGATTCAGCCACTCTATCTTCAAATGGTTTTGATTTTCTATGAAGCTCTTTTAGCCTTTCAAGATCAGCTTGACTTAAACGTTCCTCCTTAAACCATTTTGTATCTCCTTCATAATCCTCGGATACATTTCTCTTAACCATTGCTTTTTTCTGAATCGCACGAGTTTCCTTGAACAATTGTACGTACTGTTCAAATTCCTCTTTTATTAAACATTTTTCAGCAAAGTATAAAAAATCTGTATCCCTTTTATATGATTCTTCTGACATGCCCCACTCTTTTCTCGCATTTTCCGGTGTACCCTGTATTGTTTCTACAGCCTTTTGAACCGTATCATTAGATTGTTCCTTCTTTTCTATCGCTTGCCCCTTCTTCCTTTCCTCTCCTTCCGTTGTGCTTGCATTTAGTAAAGAAACAGACGCAACGGCAACTATAGCAATAATTCCAAGTGCAGACCAGCGATAGGATTTCTTTTGGAATTGCGTAATCATAAGAATTCTTTTTTTAGCGTTCGTTTATTTCTATTTAAATTAGCTAGATTCGGTGCTTGATAATAACTTGAATAATGTTCTAAAAGAGTAATAATTGTATGTCCATATGCAATTTGTTCCTCTGATTCTATAAATGTAAGCGCAAATGCATCACAGGCTAGTTCTTGATCTTCTCGCATACATGAATAGGCATACCAAAGAATCGGATTAAACCAATTTAAAATAATTAAACTATACATAAGCCAATTTACAGCTATATCTCTTCGTTTTATATGAGATAGCTCATGGTAAAAAATATATTGTAGTTGTTGCTCATTCAATACTTTCATATGTCTGCTTGACAATAATACTCTCGGGCGAAAGAATCCAAAAACAGTCGGACTTGAGATTTTTCCAGCCAACCGTAATGGAATTTGCTTCTTAATTACCATAGATTTTTTACAGTTCTCAAAAATCCCAACAATTTTTTCATCCGTAATATTTGGTTGCTTTTTTATGTAAGAAAATAACCGTCTATTCATAATACAAGTTATCGTTGCTAGAATGACAACTCCAAAAAGCCAAGTATATAAAGTGACTTTATAAACGGAAAATGTAGTATCTTCTTTCTTTTTATTACTGTCTGTTTGGTCACTCTCTTTCATTACATTTACGGAGCTAGATTTGTAACTATCCTCTTTTGTAGTTACTGTATGATTCGTTTTATCTTCTGACACGCTTTCTTTTGGTATAGCAGGAGTAGTATTCTTTTGAAAAATCTCAGACACACCAGAGCTATATGAAAGAAGGGAATAAATACTGTAGGAACTATCTGGTGACCATGGTAATAGAAGTCTTACAATTAAAATCATCCATAACATGTACTGCCATCGTGGGGTTAACTTGTTTCTAAGCAAGACTTTGACACATAAGATTAAACCAACTAATATACTGGCCATAATTGAGGTTTCTATCACCCAATCAAAAAAGCGAGGTAGATAGACGTTTACAAATATATCTATCATTATTATCTATCCTTCCTCTGATTTTCCTCAGTCTTCTCATCCAGAATACGTTTGAGTTCGTTAATGTCTTCTGAAGATAGTTTTTCTTCTTTTAAGAAATTCACAAGTAAAGGTTTAAATGCTGCACCATAGAAACGTTTAAGTAAGGATTTCGTTTCTACTTGTAGATAACTATCTTGCGACACTAAAGGATAATATGCATACATACGTCCTGTGTCTTGATGGTAAGAAACAGCTTTTTTTTGGACTAATCGATTAATAAGCGTTCGAATCGTTTTCGGTTTCCAGTCCATTGTTGCCTCTAGCGCTTCAATCACTTCATTCGCTGTTTGAGGAGATTTTGACCAAAGAACTTTCATGATTTCCAATTCAGCTTCTGATATTTTAGGTAATTCTTTCATTATATAAAATTCCACCCCTTGTATTACATTTGTAATCTATAAAATAATATTACAAATGTAATCCTTAATTGTCAACCATATTTTGGGTTTAAAAATACATTCTCATGAAACTTAAGAAATTAATCCAAAAAAACAATGAAAATACGCTATTCTTTTTGTAGAAATATATAGGAAGGATGGCGTTTTCTATGCGTTTTGCTGTTTCAGATGAATTGAACCTCTTTTCTCAAGAACTTCAAATCTACTTTTCTCCCTCTTCTCTTCAACAACTAGCTAAAGAAGTTGGTTTTGTTCAACGTATAAGTAAATATCAAGCACAAGAATTAATTGCTTTATGTGTATGGCTTAGTCAACAGGTTGCAAGTACGCCACTTACGCAATTATGTAGCTGTCTCGAAGCATCTACAGGTGTCCTTATAAGTCCTGAATGACTTAATCAACGATTTAATGGTTCAAGAAGTTCTATATGATAACAACCAATATTTGCTGAAGAAAATGACTCCTGAAGATTTTAGAGGACTAACACCTTTATTCTATAACCATGTGAATCCTTATGGAACCTTTCAACTCAATATGGATCAGCGAATACCTATTAAGTTGAAAGTATCGTAGTTTTCATCATTTCGATTGATGACAAAAAACCAGCTAATATCCTGTTGTGATATTAGCTGGTTTTTAGAAATGAACATCTAGTTACGAAAAAAGCGCCCGATTGCGGAAGATCGTTTTCCAGTTAGTTTCTTTTCATGCATTAGTGGAAAAACAACCCTTTAATAAGAAACAGGTACTTTTCTTTCATTCTTTTCACTAACTTTAGAGTCTAGCGTTTTTGTTATTATGTAGTACAAAAATGTACCAGTTAATCCTAGAATAAGAAGCAATCCCCCCATATATATGGGACGAATCCACTCTCCAACGATGATCAACAACGAAGATACAATCGTTGCTCCGTAGAAAGTCAAGCTATAAAAAGCCATATAGGTGCTACGAGCGTTAGGTGGTGCAAGTTCCCCTATCATCGCCTGTTTAATAGGAACATACATCAGTTCACCAATTGTTCCAATAAACATGGCAATAAAAAGAAACAACACGCTATTTGTAAAAGCAAAAACACTAAAACATATAGAAAAGATCAACATCCCTGTAACTAGAGTCCAGCGATCACTCCACTTTTCAAATAAGAATAATACAACACTTGATAGGAGAACTACAAGAATTGTATTCTCCGTTCGGAGAAAACCCAGCATCTTTGTGCCATCAAGCATGAAATCTATTCCAAACAATGAAGCTGAATGATGGGGTATATCTTTTTCAAGACGAATCCCAATATAGTTTGTTAAAGACTGTTCCAAGGAAAAGATCAAGATCGCTCCGAAAATATAAAACATAAACAGCTTATCTTTTAAAACGGTCGAATAGGTTTGAAACATCTCTATTGATGAAAATTTTTTCTTATAATTAGAAGACTTAGATGAAGGTTCCGGTGTATAGGTTTCTGTGATGAAGAATACGGTCATGAATACAGATAACAAAGAGATGAGTGAAATCCCAATAAATAACTCAAACAAGTGGTTTTTAAAAAGAAATGCTCCAATGATTCCTCCAATAGCAGTTGATAAATTCCCCAACCAGTAGCTAATTGTAAATACGAGCTTTCTCGATTCGGAATTAGTAACATCAATGATCATAGCTTGTGCTGCTGGCTGAAACATTCCTCCACAAAACATATTGATGATAAAGAATGCTACGGAAATATAAGGAAGGTTAAACCAAGGAGAATTACAAAGTGCTATAAACAGATACGAAAGCAATATACCAAGTTCAGAATAAATCATTATTTTTCTCCGACCTATTTTGTCTGAGACATGACCCCCGATAAAACCTCCAATGACCCCACTAATCACAATTATTATAAGAATAATACCCGTTTCAGTAGCTCCGATTTTCTGAGAAAAATAGATTGCCAGAAAAGGTATAACAGCCATGGAAATAAGGCTGCCTAGAAATTGCATGGCCAGGTGAAGTTTGATGTTGGGATGGATATCTCTCAATTTCATATAAATCACTCCTTATTTATTAGAGATAGGTCCAAATAATCTCAGGGCTTGTATCGTTATATCCTTCCACATCAAGTTTGTATAGTCATCAATAAACGTTAAACGCATTCCGTTTAAGATGGATAAGTACGACTCAGCAACTAATGAAGGTGATTCTTCATAAAAGTAACCCAGCCTTTGCCCTGCTTCAATAACCGGATGAATACAGTCTATAAATACTTTTACGAAATCGTTTAGTTCTTTAAAAAGCTTTGGAAATCGATTAGGTCTCGCAAGAACCTGCTGAATTAGACGTAGGTATTCACTTCTCATTGAAAAGAGTTGTACATGGCAATCTATCATTTCCTTCACAACTTCAAGAGGCTCACCTTTAAAGTGTTCTTCTATCTCAATAAAATATGGTTTAATTTCCTCCAATGGCTCCAAAATCGCTGATTCATAAAGTGCTTCTTTTGAATCAAAATACGTAAATACGGTACCAAAGCTAACCCCTGCTTCTTTTGCTATTTCGGCAACTTTTGTCTCTGCAAAACCATTCTCACTATATAATTTAATTGCGGCGTTTAGGATAGTAGATCTTTTTCTTTTCTTTTTTTCATCATTAGTAAGTCCAGGTTCCATTTAGATACTCCTTTCACAATAAATGATTGATTAATCAATCATTTATTGTAATTTGTTTCCATTGTCAATATGATGAAGGAATTTATTTTCATATTTTTACAGTTAGTTATATTCGAACTTCGTAAACGAATAAATTTATTTCAAAAGTCGTTATTCCATTAAATGACCCTATTGCTGTATATAAGAAAGGAAAATCTCTTATCAAAAACGAATGTATTTGATAAACTTAACTTTTTAATTTTTTATTCGTAAAATCCTTGATCAGTCTTTATCAAAACTATTATCAAATTGACCTTTTCTGGCGAATATTAAGTCTACTTGCATTGCATACTAATCTCTAAATCCATATACATAAAATGATAAATTTAATAATCTTACATTTGCAATTTGTCTGGCAAATAAATTGAGATCATCAAACAATTCTTGAATTTCTTTATTCATCATAATCCCCACCCCTTCTTCCTAGAGTTCTGATATTTTGATTATTGATGTTTAACTAATCTGCGTCGTTAGATCAATAAGAAAAACGAAGTGTAAGTAATTCCGGTTAATCCTTTTTATAAACGGTGCATCTTTGTTTCAAACCGACACTAAGCGCTGTAATTGTATATATGTTCATTAGCACTAGTAAAGCTAATTTTCCAGGTATTTTTTATGTAAAACATTGATATTACTGTGGCTTTGGAATGAAGTTGGATAATTCTTCTTCAACTATCGCACGTTCGTAAAAAAAGCGTTTAAATTTGCTAAACTCTCCTGTAAAAAAGTTTGATGCTTTTCGTAACGGGTTCAGTTTTGGAGTAGAAAAACTCAATTCGCACACAAATTTGCATCTTAATTATCAATCAAAATCTAAGTAAATTCACACCCGAAAACGCACAGTATTTAGTTCGCTGTGCGTTTTTTGTGTTTTTTTGGTATATTTATGTGAATGTTCCGAAGATTTTATGGGATTTTATGTTAAGCTAAAAATAAGGAATTTGTGAAGGTTAGAAAGGCTGTGAAGTTATTTGAGAGGTTATAAAGCAATGCTATTTGATTTAGATGATACCTTACTTAATAGGGATAAGGCAGTAGATAAAATGTTTTTAATTATTTTAGAAAAGTGTTATGAGAATGTTAAACATTCAGCAAAAAACGAAATGTTATAAAAATTCAAAGGATATGATAATAGAGACTATGGCTATAGTGATAAAACAAAAGTTTTGGAATCATTTTTTGATGAATTTCCACCAAAATATAGATTGCCACGCAATTACATTCAAGATTTTTGGAATAATAATTTTCCTAATTGTTTTTCTATAAACCAAAATACTATAAATATCATAAATACTATAAAGATGCAAATTAAAGTTGCAATTATAACAAACGGCTCAACTCAGAGACAAAAAGCTAAAATAATTAACACTAATTTAAATAGTTGTTTTGATATAGTAATTATTTCAGAAGAAGTGGGATTTAGTAAACCTGACAAACGCATATTTGAATTAGCATTAAATAAGCTTAATGTGCAACCGGAAGACGCATTATTCGTTGGAGATGACATAGAAAAGGATATTGATGGTTGTCAAAACGCAGATATAAAGGGCATATGGTTCAATCCTTATATGATTAAGAATGATACCGAAATAAAACCATATGCCGAGATTAATTCTTTTGATAGATTATTAAGTTATTTTACATAATAAACATTATCGGTAGTTTAATTTATATTGTTTATCTGTTTTTTAATTTCATTTTTACCAATTTGATAACCTGAAATTGCCCCTAGTATCAATAAGAAAAAGACACTCCAATCAGATTTACCTGTAACAAAATTAAATACTAAACTACATACAAATGCCCCAATAATAAATAAAAATAATTGATTAAATTTCATCATCAACGCTCCCTTTTAATTAACAAATCAAGAACATAAGTATATTCTTGATAAAAGTAAGGAAACCCTTTTATATAACGTGTTTTTACCAAGTTAACATAACCCATCATGATCTGTAGCAAAAATGTTAATGCCGTAATTACATAAAGAAAAAGAATCCCTTATGATTTCTGGGATTCTTTTTCTTGTTTAAAGTTTGCTCACACAAATGATCTGCACATCAATTCATTCTTGATATACAGATCATTTGTATGATATTTTTTTACATATAATTGCAATTGCGGAATAATGAGCTTACATTACTGCTTTTAAAAGCTCTCCTACTAATGGGATTATTGAACCTAAGAATGATAAAACTGCCATTGCGATTGCCATATTATTTCCTCCTCCTATTTTGTATAGTAAGATAATGAACTTACATTACTGCTTTTAAAAGCTCTCCTACGAATGGGATGATTCCACCTAAAAATTTTAAAACTGCCATTGCGATTGCCATATTATTTCCTCCTCTTATTTTGTATAGTAAGATGTTGTAAATCTTTATACCCTTATTATAGTAAGCGCTTACATACATATCAATACATTTTAATATGCAATATTACATAAGCTTGTTTTATTGCTATAAGGGGTCACTATACATGCCCATCAAGCTAATATTTTAAAGTATCCTCAAAACGAAAATTTTATCTCTTTATAGTTATCTATAGGAATTCAGTTCGTTTTTCTCGTTTTGGGGAACAAAGAATTTCTTAACTTGATGGCAATGGGGCGTGACCCCTAGAATAATTGAATTTAAATAACTAATCATCGACTTTAAATTATGTAATTTTGCATAACGTTACATAAATTCAGCATTTTCTCTTTTTTTCGACAATAATAGACAGTATACTTTTTACAAGTTTAATATTTCAAAAAACTATGCGAGGTGGAAAACATGAAAAATAAAAAAACATTAGCTACAGTTGCATTAACAACAGGATTAGCTTTAACAGCTGTAGCGCCATATGGAGTAGGGCATGCAGAGGAAACAGATCAATTACAAGTTCAAATTCAGGAGGATTCATTCCGTACAGGTGAACTTACACAACCATCACAAAAGGCACCAGAGAATGTAGTAAAGGATGCTCTTAAGGAGAAGACAGAGCAAGCTTTGTCTCCAAAACAAGTGAATGGAGAATCGGGAGTAGATTATAAGATTCTTCAAAAACGTGGTTCTTATGATGGAACTACACTTGTGCGTATGCAACAAACATACAAAGGAAAAGAAGTATATGGGCATCAATTGACTGCGCACGTAGATAAAAAGGGTGTTATTAAAAGTGTTTCAGGAAACAGCGCGCAAAATTTACAACAAGATGATTTAAAGAAGCCTATCAATCTATCACAAGAAGAAGCAAAACAATATATCTATACAAAGTACGGGAATGATATTAAGTTTATTTCTGAACCAGAAGTAAAGGCAGTTATTTTTGTTGATGAAAATAATGGACAAGCCAGCAATGCATACCAAGTTACATTTGCTGCTGCAACACCAAACTATGTATCTGGTACTTATTTAGTGAATGCTCATAATGGTGATATGTTAAAAAATATGGTACAAGAATCAGATTTAAAAGCAAGTGAAGAGCTTGTTGGAGCCTTAAAGGAAAGTAGAAAAAGCAATCTTACATCATTAACTGGAAAAGGAAAAGATGATTTAGGTGTATCTCGTACATTCAGTATTTCTAAACAAAGTAACGGGAAATATGCACTTGCTGATTATACACGAGGGAAAGGAATTGAAACATATGATGTGAAGTACAGAGATATTAATAAAGAAGCCAGCTATTACCCTGGTACCCTAGCAACGAGCACTTCAACAACATTTAATGATCCAAAAGCGGTAAGTGCTCATTACTTAGCAACAAAAGTATATGATTTTTATAAAGATAAATACAAGCGTAATAGTTTTGATAATAAGGGACAAAAAGTAGTTTCCGTTGTACATGCCTGGGATTCTGAAGATACAAATGATCCGAAAAATTGGCAGAATGCAGCAAGTTATAATAATGGTAGCATGCTTGTATATGGAGATCCGATTGTAAAGGCATTTGACGTAGCGGGACATGAGTTTACACATGCGGTTACATCAAGCGAATCCAATCTTGAATATTCCGGAGAAGCTGGTGCGATTAACGAGGCGTTATCTGATATTATGGGAACAGCTATTGAGAAATATATAAACAATGGGAAATTTAATTGGACAATGGGAGAACAAACTGGATCAGCGTTCCGTGATATGGCAAATCCATCTTCAGTTCCTTCTTCAACTGGAGTACCGTATCCAGATGATTATAGTGAATTCAACGATTTTAATGGATGGGATAATGGAGGTGTTCATTTCAACTCAAGTATTATTAATAAAGTTGCGTATTTAACTGCAAAAGGTGGTACTCATAACGGTGTAACCGTAAAAGGTATTGGCGAGGATAAAATGTTTGATATTTTCCATTATGCAAACACTGATGAATTAAACATGACTTCTGATTTCTCCGAATTGAGATCGGCATGCCTTCGAGTTGCAACAAATAAATATGGGGCGAACTCACCTGAGGTTCAAGCAGTTCAAAAGGCTTTTGATGCAGCAAAAATTAAGTAAGTGAGAAATATAGTTCTTATCCGTATTGATGAACTCAGCACATAATGGTTGTATAAGCAAGAGATAGGCCAGGTTCTGCCATTGTTTCGACAACATTATGGAAAGTTAGATAGTACCTTAGGTACTATCTAACTTTTTACAAAATAAAATGTCGAAATATTTACTTTTATCATAATATAAGCTTAGCTTGATGGGCATGGGGTACTTCAAAATCTTAGCTTGATGGCAATGGGGTAGTACCACACATCCATCAACTTAAGGATTTAGACTATTCTTGAAGTTAAAAGCACGTTACTATTCTCTTATGTTAATGAGAAAGGATGACGTGCTTTTTATGAATATGCATCAAAAACAAGAGTTGTCTTTATTTGCTGAAGAGTTATATCGATATATGTCTCCCGCTACACTTAATCAATTAGCTATAGAAGCAGGCGGAATGAAACGAAAACGGAAATGCCATGGGCACCATTTTTTATCTTTATGTGTATGGTTAAATCAACAAATCGCTACTACCTCTCTTACTCAACTTTGTAGTCAATTAGAAACTTCAACAGGAATTTTATTAAGTCCTGAGGGACTTAATCGACGATTTAACTCGGCTTCTGTAGCCTTCTTTCGAACTGTATTTACTACACTTCTACAAGCTAAAATTGGGGGATTATCTAAGATTTCTCATTCTCTTTCTGCTTACTTTGAGCGTATTCTTATCCTTGATTCTACAACATTTCAAGTGCCGGATCGATTTGTATCTACTTATCCTGGTGCCGGAGGATGTAGTCATAAAGCTGGTGTGAAAATTCAACTAGAGTATGACTTGTTGAGTGGAGAATTTTCTGATGTGAAAATTGAACCAGGAAAACGAAGTGATCAGGCGTATGGTGCGACTCGAACAGGCATGGCACAAAAGAATGAACTATATATTCGTGACTTAGGATATTTTCGTTTACAAGACTTTAAGTCTATTCAAGATAAGCAAGGATATTATTTATCACGTCTTAAGTTACCAACTAAGATATATAGAAAAGAATTCGAAACAGTCGTGTTTAAAACAAAACCCGCTCAACTGAGGCCGGTATATATACAAATTCATTTGGAAGACATCATGAACCAATTACAACCTGGCCAAGTGTATGAATTACATGATGTATATGTAGGGAGCAAAGACAAACTACCTACTCGCATTGTGGTTTATAAATGTACGGAGGAGCAAAAACAAAAACGCCTACGTGATCGAGCTATTCGTGAAAAGAAAAAAGGAATTACATATACAGAGCGTACGAAACTTTTACAAGGAATTACGGTATATATGACAAACATTCCTACGGAATGGGTACCAAAAGAGAAAATCTATGATTTATATTCACTACGTTGGCAAATTGAACTGTTATTTAAAATATGGAAATCCTGGTTTCAAATTCATCGTTGTAAATCTATTAAACAAGAGCGATTAGAATGTCATCTTTATGGACAACTCATTAGTATCCTATTATGTTCTTCTACAATGTTTAAGATGAGAGAACTCCTGTTACGTAAGAAACAGAAAGAGCTAAGTGAATATAAAGCGATGTACATAATTAAAGATTATTTTTCACTTTTTTACCAAGCATTACACAAAAACACCCAAGAGCTATCAAAGGTTCTCCTTCGTCTGTTTAACCTCCTACAGCGCAACGGACGAAAATCTCATCGATACGAGAAAAAGACAGTCTTTGATATTTTGGGTGTTGTGTATGAGTATACCACTTCTACTCATCAGGTAGCATAGTAAAAAAATTCAAACCCGTCAGGGTTTATTTGATATGCCTACTTTTATAACATCTATAAACGATAATAAAATACTACGTGAAAAAACCGCGTTTTGTATAAAAATATACCTTAAGTTGATGGATGTGGGGTAGTACCACATCGCTATCAAGTTAACAAAATCAAGGGTTCTGTTGCAAAGTTTTTTTACACATAGAGACATGGGAAGATTGTGGTCAAATTTTATGAAACCGTTAATAAAGTCTGTAATTCGTTATACGCCGAAAAGACGGAGTCTGATTGAAGACTTCGTCTTTGTTTGTATATGGCATGAAGCGTTTCTATCCCTTTTATCGTACGTGAGGCATGACGAAGACTTTGAAATCCTAAGGAACGAGCGAAACGGCGCTTCACGTGTCGATGATCTTGCTCAATGAGATTATTGAGATATTTTGTTGTACGATGAAAGGTATTTTTGTAAAAGTCTATCCTCTGTAATTTTTTAAATGCGCAAATTAAAGAAGGAGCCTTATCTGTAGTCAGAACCGTTGGTTCTCCATAAGTTCGAACCAGTCTTTTCATAAAAGCATATGCCGCTTGTGTATCTCTCTTTTTACGCAGTTGAATATCAAGCGTTTGCCCCTCTTTGTCAATGGCACGATATAAATAACACCATTTTCCTTTGACTTTAATATAGGTTTCATCCAAACGCCAAGATAACTGTACCGTTTTGTTTTTCTTTTTCCAAATCTGATACATCAGATTGCCATATTCATGTACCCAGCGCATAATCGTTGTGGGATGAACTGAAATACCACGTTCCTTCAGAATTTCAGACACATCACGATAGCTTAGAGAAAAACGACAATAGTAGCCAACGGCTACTAAAATGATATCTTTCTTAAACTGTTTTCCTTTAAAATATCTCATCTTGTCGTGCTCCTACTCATTTTTCTAAAATGTAACGTGGTTTAGAGAACTTTGCAACAGAACCGGTAAAACAATCACCATGCCAACAAGGGGTAGCGTCAGGAAAATGCGGATTTACAACGCTAAGCAAATTTTCCTGACGATTTCCCAGCATATCAAAGTTGCGGAACTGAGATAAGATGTTTGTACGATGTGCTTACTTCCTCTGCCAATGCTTTGATTTTCATCATGATTTGGAGCATTTCTTCTGTTGTCGTCCTTGGGTTGATGGAACAAAGTCGAATAACCACTTGCTCTTTCAATTCGGTCGTACTTAACATAGCAAATCCTCTGTGAGTAATTTCTTCCACCAGTTTTTTGTTTATTTCATTGATTGTATCTGTTGATGCTAATTCACAAGGGATATAACGAAAAGTAACAATTCCTAACTGGGCAGGTGTTACCACCTCCCAATCTTTCGCTTTCCCTAAGAACGCTTCAACTTGTTCAGCCAACATGATGCCATGATCAATTGCCTGGCGAAAAGCTGCGACTCCAAACACTTTAAAAGACAGCCACACCTTTAACGCCCTAAATCTGCGCGAAAGTTCAATTCCACATTCTCCAAAATTGATTTCTTCTTCTATATTGGTTTCCGTATCCTTGATATACTCTGGGATCATACGAAATGTTTTGCTTAAGTATTGGCTGTTTCTAATGAGTACACAGCCCACATCATAAGGCTGAAAAAGCCATTTATGAGGGTCCAACGTCAAGGAATCGACACGATGAATTCCTTGAAGCAAAGCACTTCCTTTTTCACTGAGAATTGCCGGGGCACCATAGGCTCCATCCGCATGTAGCCATACATCTTCGTCATTACAAAGATCAGCCAACTCATTGAGGGAATCAACCGCTCCGCAATTAGTTGTTCCAGCATTAGCAATGACACAGAATGGTTTTTTCCCTTTTGTTCGATCTTCTTTTATTTGCTTTTTCAAAGCACTGACTGAAATTCGTAAATGTTCATCCGTTCCGATTCGGCAAATTTGATGGTGTTTGAAACCCAATACTTTTAGTGCCCGATCCACAGAAAAATGAGTCTGGTCGGAAAAATAAACAACCGCATTTTCTATGTCATTATTAAGCTTGACCTGTCTAGCCACATTAAGCGCGGTTAAATTAGCCATGGAACCTCCGCTTACAAATAGCCCTTCAGCCGAATCAGGGAATCCTAACATCGATTTTAACCAATTGATTGTCGTTAATTCGATTTGCTCAGCGCCTGCGCCTACTATCCAAGCTGTCGGAAATACATTAAATCCACTTGCTAAAAAATCTGCTACTACTCCAACATAATTATTGGGACCCGGCACAAAAGCCATAAAATGAGGATGATCCACATGGGTAATCTGATTAAACACGTTCCTATTAAGAAAATGAAGGAGCTCTTTCGGATCGGATCCGTTTTCTGGGATTGATTCAGTCAGCTTGTTTCTGAGAATATCACTATCAATCGTTTCAGATACTGGTTTGCTTTTCAAATGATTCATATGATCAATGATCATATCAACCGCTTGATATCCTAACTGACGCATCTCTTCGGCTGATAACTGCAGGTTTTCCGTCACTTGTTTCACTCCTATTCTATTTTAAAAGGCGAGTTGTTGCTCGCCTTTTCATTTTTTATAATTGGTAATCACCGATTGTCTGTGTTGGATTATGTACAATCGTTTTAATTAACGTATGGAGGTGATTCAATATTTCCTGTACTTGCTCCGCTTCATAGATATTTTGATCATATCCAAACTTCATTGTAAGTTTCTCTTCAGGGAAGCACATAATTCCGTACTTCACATGAGGCTCATCAACGACTTGGTAATCTGTGATGGCAAAATTTCTGTTCTCATTTGAAGAGAAAATGGATGGGTTAGTTGGATAGTTTTCAAACACCCAAAGATGGTCGGTCAACTGATCGTTCAACTCACTTTGTTTTTGAATCTCAACAAATGAATAGTAAGCATACTCATTACATTTCAATGTTTCTTGTTGAACTTTTTGCAGGAGATCCACAAAAGATTGCGTTTCTGCCCAGGCTACTCGGATAGGCAAAACATTTGTGAACAGACCAAACATATTTTCAATCCCTTCCACTTTGGGAGGTCTGACTGATACCAGATTGGGTAATACTACTTCTTTCGTTCCATTGTATTTGCCAAGCAATATACCCCATACAGCTAGTAAAGCCGAATTCATGGTTACATGGTGTTTGGTTACAAATGTCCGTAACTGATTGGTCAGATCCTCATCTAACGTTAAATCCATAAATGTGAAGCTTAACCCTTTACTTTGAGTTGGTACTTTCTTTTTGGGAATGCTGATTTTCCGATTGTACCCTGATAAATAATCGCGCCAAAAATGGCGTGCTTTCTCATGATCTTGCGCTAAAGTCCAGTCAATGAATGCTTGAAAAGGTTTTGCTGGAGGTAATTCCACTGTAGTTCCCGCATTTTTTGCTTCATAGAGTTGGAATAATTCGTCTAATAAAATACTGACACTCCAACCATCACACAATAGATGATGGGCACTCCAAACTACCTTATACTCGGCATTCCCTAGTTGAAATACACAGAGACGGGTCATGAGTTCGGCATTATTGAATCCTCGATCTAAATTTTCACTCATCCACTGGTCCAAGCATTCCTGCTGCTCTTGTCTCGTCATCTCAATCAAGCTTTGTACCTCTGAAATCATTTGAACATCATGTAACACAGCTTGCCAAGGTTGTTCTTGTTCATCTTGCACAATGATCGTTCTTAGAGAATCATGACGATCAACTAATTGTTGAAAACACTGAATAAAGAGATCTACATCCAGCTTCCCCTCAAGTGTCCAAAGCGTTTGTTCAAAATACGCTTTGGTATCAGGTTCAGCTACAGCATGTTCATAAATAACTTGTTGGAAAGGTGCCAATGGATAGATTCGTTCTATTTTTATATCCGGCATTTTTTCTTGTATTTTGTTAAGCGTATGTTGATTAAGCTGTTTATCTCTAACATTCAATGATGTAACTTTATTTTCTTTCTTTTTGTTTATATCATCTGTTTGTGAGTGTGAAGGATGGTCTAGTCTCTTAACAAAATGAACCATGTCACCTAATACAGGGAAGTCAAATAGATTTTTTGGTTCTAACTGAAATCCTTGTCTATAAAGTCGTACAGAAACTTGAATGGCCTTAATCGAATCGCCACCCAAGGCAAAGAAATGATCATTTACTCCGATTTGGTCTACTTTGAGCACTTCTTGCCATACACTGATCAATATTTTTTCCATTTCAGTTTTTGGAGCAATATATACCTCATTTTTTTGTTTCTCCGGAGCAGGAAGCGCCTTTCGATCTAATTTTCCATTAGGGGTCAAGGGTAGTCGCTCCAAATAAACAAAATAAGAAGGGATCATGTACTCTGGCAAGTGGTCTCGCAAATGTTTTCGTAGTTCTGTTGTACTGATATCTTGCTCAGTTACCACATATCCGACTAAAGATTTTATCCCATTCTCATCTGTCTGGTCAATCACTACAGCTTGGTCTACTTGTTTGTAAGTGAGAAGGCAATGGGCAATCTCTTCTAACTCTACTCGATACCCTTGAATTTTGACTTGGTAATCTTGACGTCCTAAAAATTCAATATACCCCTCGGGATGTATCCTGCCACAATCCCCTGTTTTGTAAATAAGACCAAGGTCTGGATGTGACACAAACACTTCGTTCGTTTTCTCTTCATCATTTAAATATCCTTGGGCCAGACCCACTCCCCCAATATATAAATCACCTATCACACCAACTGGGCACATTTTCTTATCGTAGTTCAGCACATAATACGTTTGGTTTGCCAAAGGCATCCCATATGGAATGCTGTTCCAGTGTGCTTCCACCTGTTTGACTGGATAATAAATCGACCAAATTGATGCTTCTGTTGCCCCTCCCAGTGAAATTACTTCCGCGATCGGGAAATGTCGTTTTATTTTTTCTGGTAAAGGGAGTGGAATCCAATCCCCACTAAGTAAGACCAAACGCAAGGAAGAATTTTCAAAATGAGAACCTACCTGATCCAATGCCAAATCCATGATTTTAGGTACTGTATTCCAGATTGTAATTCCTCTGCGTTCGACCGTACGAATCAGTTCTTGCATGTCTCTCGGATCACGAATCATTACCAACATTGCACCTGTACTTAACGCTCCAAAAATATCGTATACAGACAGGTCAAAACACATGGAGGAGATACCGATAATGCGATCGTCTTCATTCACCTGATATTTTTGATTGATATCTTGAATGGTATTTGCAACCGCTTGGTGAGTAATGATCACTCCTTTTGGTTTTCCGGTACTTCCTGAAGTATAGATAATATAGGCAAGATCTTCCGGACCAGCAATGGTAGGCCGATCTTCGGTTGCATATGATGACAAATGTTTCTCTTCATAAAGACCAGGTTCCAACAAAAGTTTGCATGAGCTATTTTCTAAGATATATGTTTGTCGATCTGGTGGATGATCGGGATCGATTGGTACATAAGCAGCACCCGCTTTTAATATCCCTATCATATTAACAATCGTATCTACCCGTCTCTGTGCCAAAAGGCCAACTCTGTCACCTAGACCAATCCCTTGTTCTTGCAAATAGTGAGCAACTTGATTGGAGCGTTGATGAAGGTCCAAGTAAGTCAACCACTCTTGTTCAAAGACCACTGCCACTTGATCTAGTGTACGTTGTACTTGGTTTGCAAACAATTGATACAGCGTAGTGGAAGGTATTTTTTCTGTTGTCTGATTGTACTGCTCAATTAAAGTCTGATCCGATTTTTTCACTTGCAAAGAGGTTACGTCTCTTTGTTTCACCAATTGTTCCAACAGATCGACAAATTGGGAAAACATTGCTTCCATCACATCAACATCAAACAATTCTTCTACATAGTTCCAGCTAATCAATAACTCTCCATTTTTTTCAATTACCACATTATCCAAATACACTTGTGGAGTCCGAGCGTGAATATGGCGGAGAGAGCCAAGCTGCTCCCAAGCAAAAGCACCCGCGCCTGCTAGCATCGAGGTGAAAACAATTGGCATGACTGCTTTTGGTCTCATTTGGTGATATCGAGTAAAATCTCGAATAAAGTTAACTCCATCATAATGACGATGTTCAAGTCCATCTAACAAAGTCGATTGAGTTTGCTCCACTCTGGTAAAGAAAGATTGCTCTGGATTCACATCCACGTCCAACAAGATGAGTGACGTGAAATCTCCCACAATCTGCTCTACTTCTTCATGAACAGGATAACGGTTAAATACAGTCAGATTAATTGCCAATCGACGTTGATTACTCCAATATGCCAACACTTCTCCATATATCGTACAAAGAAGGGCGGAAGAAGTTACTTCTTTCTCTTGTGCCAGCTTCCGTAACTTCGTCCATTTGTCTTTGTCCAAGATCTTAGTAAGTGATTGAAAGTTAGGGGTAGCAATCTCTGCTGGATCCTTTTTTAACGGCAGAGAAGGAGCAAATGGAAAGTCAGGCAGCTTGCTTGTCCAATACTCTTTTGCTTTTTTATATTCTTTGCTTTGTTCCATTTCATCATAGATGAACATGTAATCTTTAAAATCAAAAGAAAGAGATTCCAATCTTTGATCTGGTTTGTGATAATAATGCAACAAATCATGTCCAACGATGTTCATGCTTGCCCCGTCCATCAATAAAGCATCATATCGAAAACATAACAAATAAGTGTCTTCTTTTAAAAGAAAGGCTTTCAATTCAAACAAAGGCCATTGCCCCAAAGGAAATACATGGTTGGTCATTCGAGAACGTTCTTCTTGCAATCGAACATTTTGTTTCCCATCATCTAAACCAATGAGATTTTCAATTTCAATCTGATAATCAGGAACGTCTTGTAAGATTTGCTGTTTTCCCTCTGGCAAGATCACAGCTCGTAACATAGGATGGCGCTGAATTACCTTTTGGAAACTTTGTGAAAGCCGATTGATATCCAATTTTGTTTCATATTCATAATACGATTGAGGTGAAATGCCGCTTAATTCAAACTGCGGATTACGCCCTAACATGTAAGCTGTCTGAACTTCTGTTAAGGAAAATGGCTTGGACATATCTTTAACACGGGTTGGTGTTTTATCTAGGCTTTCTTCTTTCTGCTCCACTTCTACACAAGAACTAAGTTGAGCAATCGTGGGATGTTTAAAAATATCCCTTGTACTTACTTTCAGATGGTCTTTTCCTAATAAATTGATAACTTGTAGTGCCTTAATCGACTCTCCTCCTAAGGCAAAAAAGTTATCATGAATACCGATCCGCTCGATCTCCATCACTTTTTCCCATGCTTGCACCAATTTCTGTTCGATTTGATTTCGTGGGGCGACATATGGGATGGATATTTGATCTGTTTGAGTTAAATCCAACAACCTTTTTCGATCCACTTTCCCATTTGGATTCAGTGGAATCTCTTTTACCTGAATCATTTTTTCGGGAATCATAAACTCAGGCAATTTATTGCTTAGATATTTTCTGAGCTCTTCAAAAGGGATCTTCTTATCCGATATATAGTAAGCAGCTAACAATTTTCTGTTTCCATCTACCTGATCAACAACAATAGCTCGGCTTATCTCTGAATGTCTCTTTAGCTGAGCCTCGATTTCCCCTAATTCAATCCGATATCCTCGTATTTTCACCTGATGATCCATTCGACCGAGATAATCAAGTTCTCCATTAGGTAACCATCGGGCGAGATCACCAGTACGATACATTATTTCTCCCGCCACAAAAGGATTCGGGACAAATTTTTCATCTGTCAATTTAGATTTGCCAAGATAACCCCGAGCTACCGCCACTCCGGCAATACAGAGCTCTCCCGGCATTCCCCAAGGTTTCATTTGACTATATTTATTCAATACATAAGAACGATAATTGGGGTTAGGTTTCCCGATCGTCACTTCTTTGGCAGTACTCAAATCTTTTGCTGCTGCACAAAGGGTTGTTTCTGTCGGACCATAGATATTTAAAATTTGCGCTTCGCTGATGCTTCGAATTTTTTCAATCAGATCAATCGAAAATGCTTCTCCTGCTAACAAAATGGCCTTTAAATCTCTTAGAAACTCTGCCCCTTTTGGATCACTCAAAATCAATTCCATTCGCGATGGGGTCGATTCCCATAAATCCACCTTATGTTCTTTGACCAAATGAGCCAATTCTTTTGTTGCAAACTGTCCCTCTGTAGCAATGACTACCTTCGAGCCTTGAGTTAAAGGGATACATGTTTCTAACATAGATATATCAAAAGAAACACTAGCAAGAAACAAGAACGACTGATTATCTTTTAGCTTTTCTCTCATAATGCTTAAGAAATGGACGAGGGATCTCTGTTCCACCATTACGCCTTTTGGATTTCCTGTTGATCCTGATGTGTAAATAATATAAGCCAGATCATTAGGTTCACTTTCTCGATCTAGATTGCTTTCTTCACCTTGGAAGAGATGTTCTTCATCAAGATACAACACCTCACCGGCAAATTGCGGCAATCCTTTTTCTGTTCGCTTGCTCAGTAACCATTTTGCTTGACTATCTTGTAACATATATTCAATTCGTTCACTAGGATAGTGAGGATCGATTGGTAGATAAGCCCCTCCGGCTTTTAAAATCCCCATCATGCCAATAATCAATTCCAATGATCGATCTACCATAACCCCAACAATACTTTCTTTGGATACACCCTTACTTTGAAGAACAGAAGCCAATTGATTTGCTTTCTTATTCAATTCTCTATATGTCAAAGATTGATCATTACAAATAACAGCAATTTGATCTGGGGTTTTCAACACTTGCTCCTCAAACAAATCGTGAAATGTTTGAGACAAGTCTATGCCCATCTGAACTTGATTAAATCCTTCTAGCAACTCTTTTTCTTCTTCCGAAATGATACAGATATCTTTCACAGCCAGATCAGGATTTCTCAACACTTGCTTTAAAACATAAAGATAAGATTTGGCAAACTGTTGCAAAGGAAAAAGAGAATGAGACTTGCAAGAAATTTGAAATTCAAATTCATTATGTTTTTCATTCCATTTTCTTTGTATCCAGACGGCTAATTCATTCTCTGAGCATTCTTCTATTGAACTCTTATTATGTAATCCTTCCATCCCCAAAACGATTTGAAATGGAGTTGAATGGAGCTTCGCTAATAATTCAGAGAGTGGATAGTGCTGATTTTCATAACCAAGTAAAGTCGTTTGTTGGACCTGCTCCACTAATTGCTTAAAGGAGTGATGGGGATGGATTTCAGTTCCTATAGGAAGCAAATCATTCAGATTCTCTCTTTGTTCGTGATCTTTTCCGATTACAGGAACCCCGATTGTAATCCTTTCTTGGTCTGTATAATGTACCCAGCAAACCCTTAAAGCTGCCTGTAACCAGCTAAATAAAAATAAATCCTGTGACTTACTTATTTTTCGTAAAATTTGACTAAGCTCTGCATCCATTATGACCTGAACATGGTCGCATGGATTGTCTTTATTCATTTGATAATCGCTATTAAATAACGAAAAATCGGGTACACCGGAAGATAATTGCTCTTTCCAAAACGATTCTGCCACTTTATACTCATGAATCGAACTATGATCTTTGATTTGCATTTTTATCTTCAGCTCCTTAACATTAATTTCCATCTATTCGCTAATTTTTAACCCAACTTCAATCCCATGGAGAAATACTTGATGGTTATCCAAACTTAAAAAGCGATGAATATCCTCAAATTTCATATGCCCAACCGAACAAACTCCCAAGTTTAATGTCTCAGCCACCATATTTAACGTAGCAGTGATGATGCCTGATTCAATGCAAGCAAATAAATATCCATCTGAACCATATTTAGGCATGGAAGCGCGCGCATTATAGACTAGATAAACCGAAAAGGCAGACTGGGTAAATAATTCCTGGTTAATCATCTCATGATCACTCTCGATTACTTGGTCAATGTTGTTTACAAGCAAAAGACTATTCTCTGATGGGCTATAATAATAAAAACCAGCTTTCATACCTTCTACACGTTTCGGTTTTATATAGACAAAAATATCAATGGGATAAACTCCACCCGCACTGGCGTAATGGTAGTAGATTTTTTCTTCTTTCCTCTGTTTGAAAGTAGAAAACAGTTGCGCGAATTCTGAAAAAGGTACGGGATTTTTCATATCAAATTGGCGGCAAGATCTACGCTCCCTGATCATGGCGGGAAGCTCATCTTTTGTTTTAAGTTGAATTCCAGTTGACCGCGCAGCAGGATGCATTCGATTTAATTGTTCACTGATATACTTATCTAGATCATCTTTAGAGAAGCGAATCTGATCGCTATATGGATTCGGAAAAATTTTTTCTTGTGTGGAGAATACTTCTCTTGGATGTAATATGTTACTTACTAACACCCGATTCTTTATCATAAGTTCTACTATTTTTTGTGCCTCTTCTTCATTCCCTAACGAAAAGTGCTCTAATAGCTGACTGATCGTCACTCCCTTTTGGGCAAGAAAATAAAACTCAGGAAACCACTCAGACATAACTCCTGTATATCTCGTTTCCCCTATCAAAACTTCATTATGCAACTTCTCCCAATGCTTAATAGGAGACCAATAATAAATTTGCTCGCTCATATTCCCCTCCATAAAAGGTTAATTTATTTTAAAAATACAATCTTCCAATCCACAAAAAACAACCTTTATATAGTACATAATTGTTGAAATTCATACCATTTGTCATTAATAAGTTTCCATCCTGTTACCATTTGGCCTTGTTCACTACCAGCTGTGGGTGTGAAATAATACCAAGTCCCTTTAATGGATTGCCAACCAACTAGCATAATTCCTGATGAATCAAAATAGTACCAAGCATTATTAATAGATTGCCAATCTTTTTGCACAAGTCCATTCCTATAGTAATACCACTTTCCATTATCTTGATACCACCCATCTGTTGGAGCGGCTTAAACTGATTGCCTTACAAGTTTACTAGAATTTGTTGCAGTTTCAGCTGAAGCTATTCCATTGATAGACGTCAACAAAATAGTTGACGTACATAATACAGATAAAGAACGTCTCATACAATAGACCATTCCCCTTCTCTTAGATTTTTTCGAAAACTTGCAATAATAAGAATAATATATAAGTATCCAAATGTCAGTGAGAAAAAGTGAAAATATGTTGAGAATAAAATATCAGAATGTTCAATTTTAATACCACATACCCCTATATCTGCCTCCATGAGATTTCACATAGTCAGCGTATACTATAGCTTTGATAGTATCTTTCGAACAAAGGTTGGGTCTTCTCCCAATCGTTCAGCTATATAATGACTTTTTAACATACTCTCTGAGGAAGCAAGTAAGACGAGAGTTCTTAATGCGACATGAAACCACTTTGGTCCTAAATCACCTGCTTGTATAATTAGTTGCATGAAACTTCCTCCTAAAAGAAGATGTATTTTTTGAATATTCTGTTGACAATTATAACATATCCACTTTACAATTTAATTGTGATGATTTTATCACAATTAAACTACTTAGAATGCACTTCACTTATTTGAAAGCGATTACAGATAGGGGTGTTAAAATGAAGAACCGAGTAAATCCAGAGTTATTACCAGGATTAGAAATGTTTCAAGACCTCGATTTACGCCCAGAGTACTTGCAAGCAATCAGAGAAGGAATATCGCAAATGAGACCACCTACCGTTGTTGATGAATCCCTTTCATTAACAGATGAAGTCATTGTAGGACCTGATGCTAATCCATTACCATTAAGAATTTATCGTCCAAAATCAAATAATGAATCCTTACCTGTCCTGTTATGGATACATGGTGGCGGTTATATCTTAGGGTCTATAGATGATAATGATGATACTTGTATGAGGTTTGTAAAAGAAGCCAACTGTGTGGTCGTTTCTGTAGACTACCGTTTAGCTCCTGAACATCCTTATCCAGCACCAATTGAGGATTGTTATGCAGCATTAAAATGGATTGCTGATAATGCAGAGCCATTAAACATTGATTCGAATCGAATTGGTGTTGCAGGAGCGAGCGCTGGCGGTGGACTAACAGCAGCATTGACATTATTAGCCCGCGATCGACAATATCCTTCTATTTGTTTCCAAATGCCACTCTATCCAATGATTGATGACCGAAATAATACACCTTCTACGAATGAAATTAAAGAAGGATTTGTTTGGAATCAAAAGACAAATGAAGCTGGCTGGAAAATGTATTTAGGAGAAATATATGGAACGGATAATATTCCTGCCTATGCAGCCCCTGCTCGAGCAGAGGATTATAGTAATTTGCCATACACCTACACATTTGTTGGTCAATTAGATCCATTCCGCAGTGAAACATTAACCTATGTAACCAAACTTGCGCAAGCTGGTGTTGATGTCGAATTTCATTTATATCCTGGGGCCTATCACTGGTTCGAAGGATTAAATCCAAATGCCGACGTATCTATTCACGCTGTGAATGAATATATACAAGCAGTAAAGACTGGTTTCGAAAGAGTAGCTAAGGTAGAGGCTTAATCTCTTTACAAAAGAAACACTCACAAATAGTACACATTTGTGAGTGTTTTTACCTTTCAAACATGTATCAATTTGTTTTCAAGATACTTCCAGAATTGCTGATGCTATCATTTTTATCTCCTAACTAATATAATAATTCTGGTTCTCTTGCAAAGTTTCCGAAGACATAAAGAGATGGGGAATATTGCGGACCAGTTTTATGAAACTATTAATAATTCATGTAATACGTTATACGTCGAAAAAACGAAGTTTGGTTGAAGACTTCGCTTTTGTTTGTACATGGCATGAACAGTTTCTATACCTTTAATAGTACGTGAGGCATGGCGAAGACTTTGAAAGCCTAAGGAACGGGAAAATCGACGTTTCACATGTCGATGATCTTGCTCGATGATATTATTGAGGTACTTTATTGTACGATGAAAGGTATTTTTGTAAAGACCTATCTCCTTTAATTTTTTGAATGCGGAAGCTAAAGAAGGAGCCTTATCTGTCGTCAGAACCGTTGGTTCTCCAAAAGTTCGAGCGAGTCTTTTCATAAAAGCATATGCTGCTTGTTTGTCTCGTTTTTGACGAAGTTGAATATCAAGTGTTTGTCCCTCTTTATCAATTGCTCGATATAAATAACACCACTTTCCTTTAATTTTGATATAGGTTTCATCCAAACGCCAAGATAACAATGTGTTTTTGTTTTTCTTCTTCCAAATTTGATAGATAAGATTTCCATATTCATGAACCCAGCGCATGATAGTTGTTGGATGAATAGAAATACCACGTTCTTTGAGAATTTCAGACACATCGCGATAGCTTAAAGAAAAACGACAATAGTAGCCAACGGCTACCAAGATAATATCTTTCTCGAACTGTTTTCCTTTAAAATATCCCATTTGTTACGCTCCTTGTTTGTTTTTTACAGAGTTTAGCTTACTTTAGAAAACTTTGCAACAGAACTGGAAATCTTATATCTAATTGTTCATCAAAAAGTTCCACTCTTCGATATCCAGCGAACATTACATCATTCTTTCCTATTTCTTCATTCATCAAATTCAGTTCCTATTAACCTTAAATTATTTATCCTCATAACCTTATTCAATAATGCAGTAGCAATTAGTTAACTTACAATTCCAAGTTGAACTATCTACTTTTTACTCTTCATTATCTTTTTGCACCAGAACTAAATATGCATAATTACATATTTTCTTTTGGAAAATTGTTATATACTTAAATTTATGTGAAAATATTTACATATAATTTTAAGTAGGAAGATGTGACAAGATGAAGAAGACAAACAAGTACTTAAAAACGGCCGTACTTTGTTCGACGATAATGATTGGTGGTTTACAAATTCCGGCTGTTTCTTATGCAGCTACAAATCAAAAAGTTGCAGCTCCACAAGGGGATGCAAAACTATTACAAGGATTTCAACAAGAAATAAAGAAGCATATTGATAATCGTAAAGAGAACATTACCATTACATATAAAACAAAAAATAATAATATTAAAGAAGTTATGAATACGCTTGTTAAAGCGTACGACAAGGTAGTAGATTCGGATGAATACTTAAAATATAATGTAGCAAGTACAAACTATTCAATTCGTGGTATACCAGGAAACTATACATTCACATTGAATATCAAATACCGTGAATCAAAACAACAAACTCAATATGTAAAAACACAAACAAAATCAATTGTAAATTCTATTGTTAAGACTGGAATGGATGGACATGAAAAAGTAAAAGTAATTCATGATTATATAGTGAAACATGTTTCATATGATACTTCATACAAAGCTTATACGGCATATGAAGCATTAGCAAATCGTTCAGCGGTTTGTCAAGGATATGCATTATTAACCTATCAATTGCTAAAAGAAGCAGGAATAGAATCTCATATTGTAACAGGAACTGGAAATGGACAAGCTCATGCTTGGAATCTAGTGAAAATTGAGGGGAAATGGTATCATCTTGACACAACATTCGATGATCCAATTCCAGACAAGCAAGGACGAGTAACATATTCTTATTTTAATATGTCTGATGAACAATTGGGAAAAGACCATCAATGGGATCGTAGTAAATATCCAAAAGCAATAACAACCTACTATAATGAACTAACAAATAAGATAAAAGCAGGTAGCCCAAAAGCATTAACATATCAGCAAATGCTAAAGGATACAAACCTTGTTTATTTATCTGCACAATATGGGGCGAATAATTATAATGAGTTCAAGAAAAAATTGCAACAGCAATTTGCATCAAAACCAAAAAAAGTAGAGGTTCGTTATAAACAATCTATGGATGGAACGATGCAAGACGTAAAGAAAGTATTGAATGAAATTTCTTGGCCAAAAGGTGCAAAAAAAGTATCTTACCAAGTAGCACCTTATAATGCACAAGCTGGATATTCATTGGCGACAATTACATTTACATACTAAAATATAAAAAGACACCTTTTATCGACTTAATCCCGTCAAGTAGACAGCTTTAAAAAAAAGACTAGACAGCCATCGAGATTCGATATTCAATCGGAGCTCAATGGTTGAGTCGTTTTTGGAATCGTTTGTAGTTATAATGATAGATCTATGTTTCAATTGCTTGAATCAGTTCTCCTTTTGTTTGATAATAATTGAGATAAAACATTTCGGATTTAAAATGAGAGAAGAATGATTCAATGCCAGCATTGTCATGGCAGTTTCCTTTGCGAGAGTGGCTTGCCGATGGCACCTAGCTGTTGAAGCCTACGATGATAAGCATGAGATGTGTATTGGCATCCTTGATCTGAGTGGATGATGGTTCCATACACATCTCTTTTTTGTATTGCTAAATCAAGTATTTCTAGAACAAGTTGTAAATCATTGCGATGTGAGAGTTTCCAAGCAACGATTTCATTATTGGGTGTTTTTGCCCATATAGTGGATTTGGAAAACAAAAGAAAGCTGCATAATTTTTAAAAATGATACCTATCTAGGTTTATTTAGTATACTTATTTTTAAGACCACAAAATATTTTAAGAGTTTTTTAGTTCATATGAACAAAAATTCATTTTGTTTCCGTTCTTAAGTTGATGGGCATGTATAGTGACCCCTAATAGGCCTCAAATAATTCCATCTCCATTAAATGTAAAAACATAATTATATAACTGTCCTCTAGTGAGTAGCTCAAAAAAGAAGGAATTCTTGCCGTGCCCCAAAAAGGAGTGTATAGAGGAAGATTGAAGAAATACACGGATAAGCATCCAGGTATGAATCATGCGATTGAATTACGGAAGCATACCAATAAAACCGTTAAGGAAATATGCCAAATTACAGGAGTGAGTCAAGCCGCTCTGTATCGTAGATTAAAAGAACTTGAATAAAGTTCTTTTTTTATATTTGTAATTAAATCCCAGAGTGGACCCTCATACCCAGAATCGTTTCCGTACCCCTATATTCTACTTCCTCAAGTCCCGAATGATCCTCACGCAAAAGAGACTTGTCCATGACAAGCCTCTTCCCCGCCCTATTTGTTTATACTTTTCTCAGCAGGCCCTATGGCATCCTCTAATGCACGTTGCATACTATCTGCACGTTGGTCCGTCATTTTTTGATCACGTACAACTGCTTCGGCTACTTGTATTTTTTGCTCTAATGCTTTCACTGGTTCATGCTTGTATTGCCCTACCTCTGTTCCTACTTGTATCTTTGTTAAGAAATCTTTTGCTCCATTAATCTTTACTTGAAGCTTTTCTTTCGCCGTTTGTGGTTTTTCTTCTGCCACTTTAGAATTTAAAAAGGTTTGATGTACCGTTTGTAATGATTGATACATTGTAACGATTTCTTCTTTTGTTACCGTCATTCTTTCAAACGTTTCTTTTGCACCGTTATATGCTTTTTGTAATTCAGCAAACGCTTTTTGTGAATATTGACCAGGTTTCTCTCCAAATTCGTAAGTACGTGCCAATGTTTCTTTTACCTTATTCATTTCTTCATATAAGTTTTGGATCTCTTCTATTTTTATGCGATTATTAAACTCATGATAAGCCGCTTTCACTTCAGAAGGCGTTAGTGCCTTACTATATAGTCTTGCAAGTGCAACTTTCCCATTTAACGGAACATTACCATTACCAGCGCTTGCTGGATCTGCTCCAATCGCAAATGGTACGTTTGGATGATACACTTTCCCCGTTACTCGCTGACTATTTGCTTTTTTTCCATCTACATATACTGCAAGTTCACTTCCATTATATGTTCCTGTTAGATGGTATGTTTTATTAGCTTCTAACTGTACACCAATATGTTTATAACTGCCACCAATATGCGCCCATAATTCTACATAACCAGAACCTGTTGATTCAAATCCAATTCCACCGCTTTCGGTATTTTCCATAATTGCTTGATTGCGAATTTGATTCATAGAAAACGTTGCTTCAAGTGTAAAGGAATCCTTTACCTTTGCTTTTTGCTCATTTGAAAATGGAATATATCCATATGTATTATCCTGTCCACTTAATTTCATTACGTGTTTCTTTAAAGGTTTCTCATACTCAATTGCTACATTTCCTTTTACACTTCCATTTGCACCAAATGATGAATAGTCTTTAAAAGTACCATCTAAAAAGTTCACATCGAATACATCTGCTTTCGGTACTTTCGCATTCGGATCAATTACTTCTGTATTCGTTTCAAATTCTTCGTGCAAAGGAGCACTATTTTCATTTCCAAATGAATCTAATGCTGTTACTTCTATGTTATATTCCGTATTAATATCGAGTCCACCTAATGTAAATGTCAGCTCTTTAGGCACCGGATCCCGGTAGAACTCAGAGAAGGCTAAAAGATGGTTTTTCACCTTTCCTGTTGCTATCTCTTTTGCTTGCAAACGGTATGAGTGAACGAGTAAATTATCTACAGCTTGCGGAAATGTTGCTGTCACAGATGTCTCTGTTATATTCGAAAGTTTCAGCTTTGCATCTTGTAAAAATGCCGGCTTTTCCTTATCACGATCTTCTGTATACTTGAAAGATTCTTTCTTTGCTGGAAGCTCAACTACCCACGGCTCACCTGTCCAAGAATTATTATGAAAATCACGGCGATGAATCGTCACTTTTTGATCGTCTACTTCTACCAATAAACCTTGGCTTAATGTTTCAGCTCCCGGCGGAATATTTCCTTGTACTTTTCCGCTTTCTACTTCCATATAACTAACTGATGATGTCCCAACAGACGTAAAGTCTTTTTGGTGAATTGACCTTGGATCATCAAGTGGATAATGAGAGTGACCAGAAAATGTTACAGCTTGTGGATACTCTTTTAAGACTTCATTAATTTTGGCACTATCATTTGTCCCCCATTCATGACTCCCGTACACTGTTCCTTTAATATGCTGATGTAAAAAGACAAAGATTGGCTTACTTGAATCAGCTTGCTTCGCTTTTACTAATTCCTGCTTCAGCCAATTAATTTGTGTATCTGAATAATATCCATGTGTCACTCCATTTTCCGGGCTCATCACAAGAAAATGATAGCCTTTTACAACTTTGTGATAATAGATAGATTCCATTCCTGTTTTTTTGAGAAAACGTTTCTGTGCATCATGTGCCAATAATCCGTTCCAATAATCATGGTTACCTAAAGCATACATAGCAGTTGCATTTTGATTTCCATATTGCTTATAAGTTTGGAAGAAACGATCATACTGCTGCGTCGAGCCACTGTCTGTAAAATCACCAACAACTACAAAAGCATCTTGTCTTGGAGCTACTGCGTTTAATTGCTGCAGCGCTCTTTGAAAACGAAACGTATCATCCGTTCCACTATTTTTAATGTGTACATCACTTAACACCGGAAAAACAATCTTCTTCTCTGACGATTCTTTCTCTGTTTTTTCTTCTTTTGTTTCCGCAAAACTAGTCCAAGAAAAAGATGTAAATACTAAAAAGAAAACTGCTAAAAAACCAATAAGACCTTTCACTTTACACAACATCTTTTTGATCACAAAAATCCTCCTCGCATATATTGTAAAATACAAGAATATTTTAGCGAAACGTTATTAAACTAGTATAAATTAAAGGTAAAAAATGTTAAAAATTTGTAAAACAAAGTAAAAACCGCCGAAATAAGGCGGTTTTCTTATCGACATTCTCTTCTATTTTTTTCTTAATAAGCTTGTACATAACGACCCCAATTAAGAAAACAGCTATAATTCCGGTTCTGGTGCAAATATATGAAGAAGAACATGGATGATAGTAGGGGTTCAGCCGAGATACGTGTAAAACTAGGTCATAGTAATACATTATTTACCAAACGTTGTTTATCGGTGATATTTGTAACATAAACGTTCGTTTTTGTTACGTTTTGTATTTGAACATATGAAATATCCTAACCGTTGAATTAGTTGTAACAAAATACTGTATCAAAAATAATCCGTAACATTATTAATAAAATGCCTTTTTGTTACACAGAAATCTGATAATGGAAATAAAATACAGCCTATGACCCGAAATTATATGTATCTCGGTTGAACCCCAATAGGGTTTACTCTATTGGGATAAATTTAAAATATATATCTAATAAAATATATATATTCTATTTTTTACAGATTTGACAGGTTAATGTACAAATTGTCTCCATATAGATGAGATATTAAAAAGCTAGCATTTTGCTAGCCTTTTAATTATTTCGAAGTAAGAGCAACTAAGACATCTACTGGATAATCAACTGAGGTTTTCACTTTATATTCCGTTGGACTTTGCACACCTAACTTACCAAAAAGATTATCCCAAACACCACTTTGTTCAGACATCCATTTTTGCAATTTTTCCCCTGGAACAACTGAATATGTTGCTACCTGTTGATATAATGCAGTTCTATATTGATCATATGCATAATCAGTAGGCTTTGGATTAAAGTCAAATGTTTTTGTAACGGTACTTTCTGAATTTAGAGTAACACCATAACCAAAACTTGCAGTTAATGATTGATTTACTGTTGCAACCCCCTCAAGACCTACTTCCATCCCAATTGTATAAGATAATCCTACAGTTACATTATGTGAAATACCACTTGTAACTGCTTTGCTCCAATGATATCCTGAATTTTTATCTACTATATTTGAATCAATTAATTTCCAATTTACGTCTTTTTTCAATTTAGTATCTTCTAAGATTGGATCAGTTTTAGGAATTGCTATTGTATATAATAATTCTCCTTTGTTACCTGTTTTTTCATATTCTTCTCCAATTTTAAGCCAAGTGCCATCAGCTTTTAAAATCTTATATTGAGAATTAGCATCCATTTTTAATCCATAAACTCTTGCTCCATTACTTTTAGCAACAACATCTACATATACATAATCAATTAACTTTCCATCTTCTGTAGAAACATGCCATTCATTAGGAAATTCTTCATAAGGACCTGTAGGAATGTAAGGAAGTTGAGTACCATTTTTAGCAACCTGAGCTGCTGTCATAGGTGCTTTTCCTTCTTGAGAACTGATTACCACTGGAAGATTTCCTACCTTCGTAGAAGTATCAGTAGCCGCAGAAGAAAATCCTGGTGCTACAAATAAAGCTGTACTTAACACAAATGCTGCGGGAATTATTTTTTTCATACGTTTCATGCTATTTCTCCTCCTTTTTCATCATTTCTATAAGATTACAAAAATAAAATTATACTGTACATTGCTTATACTTTTAATGTGGAATAAAATCACCTTCGATAAAATTATCTTATTATAAATATCTTTCAATTTACTTTCGTAAATGTTACAAAAGTCTTTCATTGATTTTAAAGTCTTTGAAATCTCTAAAATAGACTTATCAAACTAAAATGATAGTTATTTACTCTCAGAGTGACCCTTGAATTCAATAGTTGGTTCCGTTCTACTTGGGGTACAGCCAACGTACTAATATAAAACCCATGCTAAGGGTTATTAGTACCGTAACAATAATGAACGTTCGTTTATGGGGCACGGCAAGAATTCTTACTTTTTGGAGCCATTCAAGAATAAATTGAGAAAACCACCAATTTAAATGATATTTGCTGGGATTTTTTAACGTTAAATTCATTTAATCGAATTATACGACACTTTTTCTTGATGTTAATCATTGTTAATTCATCATTTTTCATCAAATTAAAATGAAAAATGACGCAGAACACTAATTCTACGTCATTTTTATTTGAGTGGCTCAAAAAAGAACGAATTCTTGCCGTGCCCCAATTGCATTTGCTGTACTGTTCATTTTTATCGAAATATACATGACAATCGCCGCAACAGCAAGCAAGAATAAGAATACTGCCCCATTCATTTGAAGAAGAGCCCACATCCCTTCAAATATTGATAATTCTACCTTGCCATAGCTAGGCTGTTACAGTATAAATTGTTCTCCTAGACCAAACAAATGAGAACCGCTTATAATGGGTGTTCTATAACACACCCAAAACGAAAAAATGTGCATCTCCAGATGAAAATGTACATTTTTTTGTTTTGGGATACTTGCTTTTCTTATCTTGATAGTGATGTGGTGAGACCCTTTAATTGTAATCATCATTTTGATAATCGTTATCTAAGCTGAGCACTCTTCCATTTGGACGATATTCTAAGTGAAAGGTATTATGTTATTATTTGTACTGAGGCTCTTCTTGTTCAATTTGCTGAAGACGAGGATTTAAAAATTCAATAATTTCTTGAGTTTGTTGTGCTGCACCTTTATATAATTGTTTTGCTTGCTGGTTATCAGTATCAAGAACAAATCCTTCTAGGCATGCTTGAGCACTCTTTAATCCAGCGATAGTTTGTTTAAGTTTAGTGCTGTAGCTTTGAAATAAAATTTGATCAAAAATACCTCGCAATCCCAAGTTTTACGATAAATAAAAAGAATCCATTTTGAAAAAAATTGATCAAAATGGATTCCTCTTCAGCAGATTTAAGTTTGGTTTTTATAAAAAACTTTGATTATTTCTACCTATGTTGTTCCACAATCGCGCCCTTTAGCAGAATAACAAAACAATCCTCAATTCAGGTTTGTTTGAGTAAATATTTACTTAATTCCCATTTGTTAAGATTGCAAGCTCATCTATTGCGTATTTTATTTCATCTTTAATGTTATAGAAATGAGGGGCAATTCTTATTACATCTTTTCTTGCAGAAACAATGATTTTTTTGTCTCTTAACATCCCTTCTACTTTTGATGCATTTTCAACATGAAAAGACATTAGACTTGTTCTATTATCAGTAGATAATGGTCCAATGAGATGCAATCCTTTTTCTTTTCCATAATGTATGGTGAATTGGGTTAGCTCTTTTAAATAGAATTCAATATTACCTATCCCAACCTCAAGTAGTAATTTTAGTGCATCATAAGCTGCATAAATACTTATAAAAGAAGGCGTACCCGTTTCAAATCGACGCGACCCCATTGCAAAAACAGGATTATAAATGTCAAATGAAGATGCTTGGTCTTGTCCCAGCCATCCCGTAACTCTTGGTTTTAATTGCTCTGCCAGTTCTTTTTTTATATACAAAAATGCTACACCGGGAATTCCTAACATGTATTTACGAGTTCCCGTTGCTAATATATCAATCTTCATCTCTTTCACATCAATCGGAATATGTCCTGCTGATTGATAAGCATCGACGAATAAAAGCGATCCTTTTCTATGCACAATATCAGCAATCTCTCTAACGTTTTGCTTATATCCGTTGTAATAATTCACATGGGGAATACATGTAATAAGCGTATCATTTGTTATTTCTTTTTCATATTGTTCCAGAGGTATTTCCCCATTGGAAGAACGAATTACGGAAATATTATCCTTAAACGGTTCTTGTGCAAACCATATATGACCTACAGTTGGAAAATCTATATCCGTAAACACGACTTTATTTTTCTCTTGCTGATAAGGGAGGGAAGTTGCAATAGCAGAAATAGCATCAGAAACAGAACATAATACAGCAACCTCATCTGTTTCGGCTCCAATAAGTTCAGCAAATTTCACCCTAGTCTCATCCACTTTACTTATCGCTTCATTCCAATTACTCCCCGACAGAAGTAGGCTATTATGATATTCCTCAATAGCTTTTGAAACAGACTTTGCCAATGCACCTTGGGAGCAACTAGCTAGATGTGTATGAGTAGCTAATATAGGAAATAATGCGCGATAAAAATCATGGTTCAATTCCTTTACCCCCTTTTCTTCACATCAAATAATTCTGTATGTGAATTTTAAAATCCTTCTTCCACTATTTGGCCCTTTAGTGGAGTAACTTTATTGCTAATCAACAGTTCCTTAATCCGCCTTTCAGTTCAGATCTTTTTTTCACTTTTCACTATAAAAACACCCCTTTAGATAAACAGATCCAAAGGGGCAAAACATCGCGTCTTTTTATAAACACCTTGACTTTATTTAAAAGCAACTAACTCCTGTGCTTGATATTTACTCTTTCGCTGAACAAATCCTTTTTCTTTGGCTAGGTATTCTAGAACATGAGGAGATATATGTCGTTGTAATTCTTCAGCAATCGGTTGAAGTTCATCAAGAATCGAAAGATTCATAAAGAAACGCCATCCTTTCCTATAATTCTACAGAAAGGATAATGTCTTTTTTGTTTTATGGATAGTGTGAAACCTTAGCTTGATGGCGATGAGGTAGGACACCTTTTTCAACTAACGTACCTCTAGTCTAATAAAGATAGCCTAATAAATCTAACTCTCCATCCTGCCATTTTACATTTCCCAGTTCCTTAATCATAAGTTCGTTTATAACTTCACTTCCTATGCTGAAAGTAGTCTGATTTTGTTCATCTATTTTAAGCCACTTGCATTTATTCTCTACCGATTTGTATCCTTTTTTTAAATACAAGCTTTTGTTATCGGCAAATAAGAGTAGAAAGTCAATAGACTTACCCTCGCAGAAATTCTCTATTTCCGAAAGCAATAAGGTTCCTATTCCTTGAGAACGAGCTTCTCTTGATACGCATAAATCAATAATTCCAAGAACTCTTATAGGCATACCATTTAAGTTCATCACTCTATAATCCAAACCTACCTGACCAATAAGTTGATTTTTCTCAGTTAAAGCTAATAATCTAAAATGAGGGAGTTGTTTAAAATAGATTCTTTCCCGAGGGTAACTTTCTTCAAAACACTCTACTAATAATCTTTGAATAGCCAGCCTTAACTCTTGATCCATTTCATACTCAAAAATCTTTTCTATGTTCAAGTTATCTTCTCCTCACGACTAAGTTTTCTACAAAAATTTCGTCAGCATTAAACAGTAATCCTTCTAGCGGTACTTTATATATTTAGTTTAATGGGTATAGGGACTGCTGCATAGCCATTAAGTTGATATCTTAGATGCCCGCGGAACAAATATTTTTACCTTTTATAATAATTAAGCTTATTTCTATCGTTTTGAAGTACCCCCATTGCCATCAAGCTAAGATTTTGAAGTACCCCCCAAAACGAAATTTTTATCTCTCTACAGCTAAATATGAGAACTAAGCTTATTTTTTTATTTAGGATAGGAAATTATGATTTCAAAGTTCATACAAAAAATGAATGTAAACTTTTGAATATTTGTTTACATTCAAATCCCCGAAAACATTGACTTCATCTCAATTCCCCTGGTATCATCAAAATTAGCAAGAAAAGTATACATTCAAAACATTGTAAATAAAGAGATTATAAAACCTATTCGAAGTAAAGAACTACTTAATTGAAATGATTTAATTAATCAAAAATCTCATGATTATGATAATATATTGTTTAACAGATATTAAAAAGGAGGACATAATAATATGACTGATTCCAAACAAAAAACACCCCTTTGGGAATGGTTTGCTTATCTTGGAGCAACCGTAACAATCATAAAACTTGTATATACATATTTGTTTTAAAATCAAATATATACTCTCTACACAACCAAAGTTAACATAACCCCACTTAACGGTAGTAAAAAAGCTAGCTCTATGCTAGCTTTTTATCATTATTCGTATTAAATAAAGAAATTAGAAATAATTTCTCATTAATTCTTTCATCCATACAGGAACACAAGTATCTTTTCTTGAATCAAACTCTGGTATATAAGGTTTAATGTCTAATACTGGTGTCTTATTATTAGCATCTAATCCTTTTACAGTAATTACGTTATCATCAATTGATAATATCTCAACTGTAGAAATCCCAATAGGATTAGGACGATACTTTGTTCTTTGTGCAAAACAACCCTTCTCGACTAAAGTTTCAATTCCTCTTGGTTTTCTAATCCAAGATTGATTCTTTTCTTCTTTAAATTGATCCATGAAAAAGATAACCATAGCATGCGAATATTCTTCTAACCCAATTAGTCCTTCTTTATATTCTGGATTAATTATGATAGTCGAAACAATTTCACCCCATTTTTCATATACCTTTTCATCAATAATTGATGTTACTTCACCTATAGAAGACACATTTATTAAACTCAAATTTTATTCCTTCTTTCTTTACATAATTTCCGTTAACGGTAGTAGAAACCTTACCATTTAACATTCCCCATTCAAAATCATCATAAGGACTTAAATTTTCCTCTCCATATTTATCTTCTACTCTTTTAGCCGCTTTTAAAGCCCTTTCCCAAACTTCAGGATCAACTGTTTCTAATTCATTTTCAATTTTGTATTTTAATACTTGATGTCTGTCATACCAAATTTCATCAAATAATTCTTCAATAATTTCTGATACCATCTCTATCGTTCTGATTTCAAATAAATCTGATTCTCTAATATAACCTTCTTCTGAAATGTCGATATTGGAAATAATCTTTTCTAGCTTTTCTAATTTGCTTGTTATCAGATCATACTTTTTATCACGCTCAGCAAAATATGCTAACTGTTCTTCAATTGTTATTTCAATATCAAGAAATTCTAATCTAACTCCGTAATTGTCAGGGCTGTTTAATAAATTAACTACTCTTTCTAGATGAAAAATATCAACCTCATAACCTGTTAACTTTGTTAATTCTGACCTTTGAGATAAAGTTAATTCTTGATTAGTAATAAACGCTAAACCATCAACGCTATTTCTTTCAATTCCCTCAAGATCATGCGAAAATTTATCTTTAATTTCTCTAAAAGTTTGTTGACCCCTAGGAAAATAACAAGCTCCAATCCATTTAATACCACCTTTAATACAAACCATATCTTTAAGCCCATCTCGTCCGCCCAACGGATGTGATGGGTCAATTGATTTATATGGTTCTGTTGCAAAGTTTCCGAAAACATAAAGAGATGGGGAATATTGCGGACCAGTTTTATGAAACTATTAATAATTCATGTAATGCGTTATACGTCGAAAAAACGAAGTTTGGTTGAAGACTTCGCTTTTGTTTGTATATGGCATGAACAGTTTCTATACCTTTAATAGTACGTGAGGCATGGCGAAGACTTTGAAAGCCTAAGGAACGGGAAAATCGACGTTTCACATGTCGATGATCTTGCTCGATGATATTATTGAGGTACTTTATTGTACGATGAAAGGTATTTTTGTAAAGACCTATCTCCTTTAATTTTTTGAATGCGGAAGCTAAAGAAGGAGCCTTATCTGTCGTCAGAACCGTTGGTTCTCCAAAAGTTCGAGCGAGTCTTTTCATAAAAGCATATGCTGCTTGTTTGTCTCGTTTTTGACGAAGTTGAATATCAAGTGTTTGTCCCTCTTTATCAATTGCTCGATATAAATAACACCACTTTCCTTTAATTTTGATATAGGTTTCATCCAAACGCCAAGATAACAATGTGTTTTTGTTTTTCTTCTTCCAAATTTGATAGATAAGATTTCCATATTCATGAACCCAGCGCATGATAGTTGTTGGATGAATAGAAATACCACGTTCTTTGAGAATTTCAGACACATCGCGATAGCTTAAAGAAAAACGACAATAGTAGCCAACGGCTACCAAGATAATATCTTTCTCGAACTGTTTTCCTTTAAAATATCCCATTTGTTACGCTCCTTGTTTGTTTTTTACAGAGTTTAGTTTACTTTAGAAAACTTTGCAACAGAACCAGATAAAATATAAGAAAAAACACCCGCCTAAATTGGAAAAATTTTCGGTTGTGGCGGGTTATTCTTCGAATCGTTTCCGTACCCCATCGCCATCAAGCTAAGATTTTAAAATACCCCTAAACGGAAATTCTGTGTTTTTTATAGTACCGAAGTTCATTTTTATCGTTTTTTGGGCAACCTGTTCTGTTAGATTGATAGGCAATTTTTGTAATGATTTATTACTTGTAAGGGGCTTGGGATGGGCTTATAAGGGACTATTCAGTGTGAATTGAAAAAATTATCTACCATTTTTATGTGTCGTTCTATTAAAAAATCCAAATTTGGCCAATTTAATGCGATAAAATCTGGTCAAAGATAATGAAATTCTAAGAACAATAAGGTACACTAGTCAATGGCTTTAGTTTAAAATCTATTGACGTTGATGTATACGGAGGAAAGATTGATGAACAACAATACAATAAATGAGTCAGTTGAAGAAGTTGATAAAAAACGAGTAAGATCAAGCAAACGTTTTACAAATTGGAAGCTTATCGCAGCGGGTGGCGGTATAATTGCACTTCTCATTGGGGGAATGAGTTATTATCAGGCAACCCACTTCAATTCAAATGTTACGATTAATGACACAAAAGTCGCTGGTCTGACCGCTGATCAAGCAATACAGAAATTAAAAACATCTGGACTAGAAAACAAAGTCTATGTCGGTCAACAACAAATTTTAGATGAAAAAGATACGCAAACGGAACTTACGGAAAAAGATTTGCCTCAAGTTAAGAAACTATTAAAAAGCCAGTGGACATTTTTCCCTTCCTCAAAGGAAAAAAAATATTCACTGCTACCGGAAAAGGCGGATCAGTATCGTAGCGAAACGATGAAAAAACTTGTAGAGGAAAAGCTCGTCTCTATGAATAAAAAATTAAAAGCGCCTCAAGATGCTATGGCGAAGCTCGAACAAGGAAAAGTTGTTATCTCGAAAAGCGTTGACGGAGAACAGTATGACGTTACTAGTCTATTGAAAGATTACGACAAGCAGAAGTATAAAAGCGAAATTCATCTGAAATCTGCATACATACAGCCTATTAAAGAAGATAATCCGATTGTCAAAAAAGAGAAGAAAGCACTACAGGATCTTCTTCAACAGTCCGTTGATTATAAGGTACAGAATGAAGTTTATCCTTTAAAAGCGAAAGATTTAATTCAAAATGCCTCTATGTCAAAGGATATGAAAGTTACAATCGATGCGAGCGACATTAAGAATAAGATTGCTGGAATTAATAATACTAAATCAACATTAAATAAAGACTTCACATTTAAAACACATTCTGGTTCGGTCATATCAGTAAAAGGACAAGGCTATGGCTGGGCACTGGATGTTGAAAAAGAAACAAAGCAAGTCCAACAAGCCTTTGAAAAAGGCGAAAAATCGCTTTCTGCTTCTAATATTCACGGAAATGGCTGGAGTAATGAAGGCATCGGTTATGAAACAACATCGAATAATGGCATCGGAGACACGTATGCGGAAGTTTCAATTGCAGAGCAACAAATTTGGATTTACAAAGATGGAAAATTAGCAGTCACAACAAATGTAGTAACTGGTAAACATAGCACGAGTGAAGATACATCACCAGGTGTGTGGTACGTCCTTTATAAACGATCACCGTACACACTCAAAGGCAGCGCAGTAGGTAAACCTGATTATTCCGTTAAAGTAGATTACTGGGCTCCGTTCACAAATAGCGGCCAAGGATTCCACGATGCCGGCTGGCGAACAAACTGGGCAAATAATGCTTATTTAACGGGGGGATCGGGCGGATGTGTTAACCTTCCTCCTAGTATTGCTAAAACTGTGTATGATAATTTAAGCACTTATGAACCGGTTATCGTGTACTAGTAAATAGCAATCTCGCGTGAAGCGATGTATGTATCAAGAACTTAAATTTATAAAAAAAGCAGGAAATCGCGAGTGATTTTCTGCTTCTTTTTTATTATTTATGCTATGCATTTCTCGTGTGCGGGGTGGAAAAACAGTTATATACGTTAACGTAAATACATAAAGTCATAAAATCATAATTTCATGGCTTGTAAAAAAAGAGCATTACGTGGTGAGCTGTTAAAAAGAAAATAGCCTAATAGGGGTCACCATACACATCCATCAACTTAAGAAAACAAATCCACCCCAAAACGAAAAAATGAGCTTTTTTATTACAAGTTAGCACAAAATTTCGTTCTGGGGGTAGTTGTATCTTCTTAGCTTGATGACGATGTGGCGGTACCTCTTCTTTTTACAAGAAGAATTGGTGTGTTAACATAGAAAAAATGTTTAAATAAATAATTTCGACATATACATGTGGATTATTTATCCTTACTACTTTACTTGAGTTTGTTGTCCGTCTACTATTGTTGCTGTACTATCTTTCACTAAAAAATGAACAATCGGTAGTACTAGAAAACTAGCCATTGCACATAATATGCCAATAGATAAGAATGTCTGTCCGTGAACTAATAGCCAGGAAGCACTTGCAGATGCAAACATCATTCCAATATACATCGCTGAGCTATTAAGAGCCATTACGGTACCCCTTACCTTTGGACTTAACTCTGAGATTAAAGCAGTTAATGAAGATTGTCCAAACCCAATTGATGTACTCCATACTACGTGTACAATAATTGCAGATATTAAATGTTCAGTTAACAATGAGAAACTAATAACCCCAATTGCAGCGATAATAGTAGCAATTGAAATAACTACTTTTTTACCGATTTTATCTGCTAATTTACCACCTATGACGTTGCCTATAATACTACCTGCTCCCGCCAAAAAAATTACCATTCCTGTTTTTTCTACACTAAAATCAAAATTTTCTTTGTAATAAACTCCAATATAAGAAAACATCCCCTGTAAACCAATAGTCCACAAGAAAGTAGATAATAATGCAAAGAATATAGATGTATTTGTAAACGCAGTTTTAATCGCAGACACCATTGCCACTGGTGCAGACACTGGAATTTGATTAGTTGGTGGCGTTTTAGGCAACATGATCATTACAATAATTGCAACCAGCATTGCTAAAATCCCTATACCATAAAAGGTCCATTGCCAGTTACCAACAGAAGTTAAGAAAGCCCCAATCGGTACTCCTAAAACTGTTGAACCAACCATTGCCCCCATTACCATTCCCATTGCCATACCACGCATTTTATAAGGTATTTTATCACCTATCAATGCAAATATACTTGGCATAATCATAGCTCCTGATAACCCTGTTAATGCACGGAAAACTAAAATCTTGTTAAAATCTTGAGTTAGTCCTGTACAAAAAGTTCCTATTGAAAATATAAACATTCCTGTTACAATCATTTGTTTACGACCAAATTTATCAGAAATCGGTCCGAAAAATGGAGCTGTCAATCCATAAAATAAAGCGTAAGAGGTAATTAACCACCCTCCTTTTTCCATCGGTGTTGCAGTGGATTTGGCGATATCAGGAATTAAAGGTGATACCACTAAAGAATCCATTCCAACAAAAAATGCTACAACTGCTAGTAGAAACAACATAGGTTTAATTCCTTCGTCATTCACTTAAATCTCTCCTTGTCTTTCGATTTTATTTCACATATGAAATATATATCCAAACATATACTTCATATGTGAAGTATATGTTTAAACAAAAGTGTAACTATTAGTTACACTTTTGTTATTCCTTTTTCAACATTTAATAAATGGAGTTTATGATCTTTGAGCATTTCTGATAAAGTTATAAATTTTTCTTCATCAAAATAAGAAAAGTTTTCTTTAAGAAATACCTTATATTGAATATTTACTTTTTCTTTTGTTTCTTTACCTTTTTCAGTTAAATATACCAGGGTTTCTCTTTGATCAGCTGGATTTTTAGTAGTTGTTACAAAACCATCTCTCTTCATTCGTTGAATCATAGTAGTAACATTACTAGGAGCGCAACCAATTTTTTGTTTTAAATCAGACATAGAAGTTTTTTCTGAATCTGATAACACTTGTATTACTCCAAATTGAACTATACTGATGTCGAATTGTTCTAATTGATTTTCCAGATTATTTTGTAATTGGTGATATACATCTCTAATTAAAGTATATAATTCTCTTTCCGCTATTTGCATAGAAAACACCCTTTCTTCAGAGAATGAAGTCTACACTAGACAAATTAGATGTGAATAATTATATTTTCTGTCAAATAATGAATATGTAACTTTACAACTATTCCTACATATCTTTCTTATTTCTCTGAAAGCTACCATATATTTCATATATGAATTATATGGCATAAATAAACAACAGTCAATTTTTTATAATATTCTTACTTTCAAAGGGGTAGCGTCACATCACCATCAAGCTAAGGTTTTGAAGTATACCCTAAATGAAAATTCTCTTTCTCTACAATTAGTTATTTTGAGAATTCAGCTCATTTTTTCTTTTTGGGGGTATTTACTTTTCTTAAGTTGATGGGCATGGGGGTTATCCACTTTCTTAGCTTGATGGATATGTGGCGGGACCCCATCGCTATCAAGCTAAGGTTAGGAAAGGCCAGTTTCAGAAGAAAATTTTTTCTTTTTCTAAAAATCAGTGTAGATCATTGGAAATTTTGCATATCAAATAAACCCTAACGGGTTTCACTTTTTTTATTAAGCTGCTTGATTGTCCGACATGGTACAATTATAAACGACACCTAATATATCAAAGACTGTTTTCTTCTTGTATCGATGAGATTTCCGTCCGTTTCGCTGTAGGAGGTTAAACAGACGAAGAAGAATCTTTGATAATCCTTGGGTGTCTTTTTGCATTGCTCGAAACAGAAGAAAAAAATAGTCTTTAATCATATATATGGCTTTATATTCACTCAGCTCTTGTTTCTTTTTTATGAGAAGTAACTTCCGCATTTGAAACATAATAGAGGAACAGAGTAGAATGGCAATCGTGTACTTGCCCCATCGGGACAATATCTGTAGGGGTATTTGTCATATATACATTGATACCACTGAGTCGTTTACTACGAGGAGAATACTTCATTCCTTTCTTCTTTTCTCTTACAGCTTGATCTTGTAATCGTTTTTTTTGTTGTTCTTTTGTTAGTCGATGTACAATCACACGAGTTGGTACTTTATCAGTCATTCCTACATAGGCTTCGGATATTTCACATGTTTGTCCTGGCTGAAGAGAGTTCATTAAGACCTCCATATCTATCTGTATATACTCTGTACCTTTCTTAATTCTTCCATCTTGAAAGTAATCAGGGTTGGGATTTTTTTGATAAATACGTGTATTCGACTTGATACGAGAGATATAGTAAGCTTTTTTATCTTGTATATGTTGAAGATCTTTCAAATGAAAATAACCTAAATCTCGGATACATAAATCATTCGCTGTTATAGTTGGGACACACAGAGAACCGTAGGTTCGATCATGTTGTTTACCTGGACCTGTATGAATATGTAGGAACTGTCCGCTTAACAGGTCATACTCAAGTTGAATTTTCATCCCAGCTGTATGACTGCAGCCTCCTGCACCTGGATAAACGAATGAAAAGATATCTGGAAGTTGAAATGCGGTGGAATCCAGGATCCGAATACGCTTGAAAACAGAAGTGAATGGAGAAGAAATCGGTATAAATGAGGCTAATTTTTGGTTTAGAAGTTCGGCTAATATGTGTTGCAAAAATTGAACGGCCGCTTTATTAAATCGTTGATTTAGTCCCTCAGGACTGATGAGAACTTCTGTTGACGCTTCTAAACAGCTAGATAGCTGAGTTAAAGAAGTCGTAGCGACATTTTGACTCATCCATACACATAAAGCGACTAAATCTTTGGCTTGGTACTTACTTGTTCGTTGCACAAAGCCAACATCTCTAGCAAGATTCCGTAAGATATTAGGGGATAAAAAGCTTTGAATTTCTTGAGCAAATAGTTGTAATTCATCAGATACAGAAATTGACATACAAAAACGCCATCCTTTCCTATGATTCTACAGAAAGAATAGCGTATTTTTTCATTTTAGGGGGAATTTTGTTTTGTTAGCTTGATAGCGATGTGGCGGGACCCCTATTAGAGAAGTTAGAGAAGAAACTGGTCTTGAAGTTAGTAACCTTGTTTATAAAGGACTTTATGAATATGTTAATCCAATCGCAAAAGACCGATATATGATATTTAATTATCTTATAAAGGATTTTAAAGGTGAATTGCTTCAAGACTCACTAGAAGGAAAAGCTGTTTGGGTGAATATTAAAGAAGCTTATAATCTTCCTATACAAGATTGATCAAAAATACGTCTAATAATGTTGATTTTCCAAATATAAAAAAAACTGTTTTTGAAAAAAGATTGTTCAAAACAGGTTCTTAAAAGATTCCACGAAGACGCTTTTTATAAAAAAGTTTGATTATTTTCTACCTTTGTTGTTCAACAATCGCGCTCGTTTGTTGAATAAATACTTTTTTGTAATTTGGCCAGTAATTCTTTGTATCTAACAAAAAAGTCTTTTATAGATACGACAGCAAAATAAGAGGATACTTCTAAATTACCTAATGGAACTTCATCATAAACTAAACTAATATTTAATTCTTTTTGAGGTGAAATTACCCTTTGATTTCAGTTACAGTAACTCCTTCTGTTTTTACATCAAAAGTTATAGTAACAGGACCTTCTGGTGGATTATGTGGACCTGTATAAGTGTCATATTCAACTTTCACTATAAAATCAAATTGAGAAAATCCACCAGATACTCGTGTAACCTCTAATATTTCTGCATTCCATAATCCATAACTACGATTTGGATATTTTTTATTAATTGTTTCTTTGGCATAAGGGTCTAATAATACTAAAAAAGCATCATAAAAATCAGTGTGTTTTTCTCCAACTCTGGTTTTCTTAGTTTCAGCGGTTCCTTGATTCGGTAAAATTAATCCTAAAACTGACAATGTTATAATAAAAGCGATGAAACTGTATTTCATACTATTAGGCTACCTCCTTTTTTATCAGGTAGCCTTTCCACTTGATAAAATAATATGTGTTAATCGATAAATTAAAATGTAACCTGTATTAGGGGTAGCACCACATTTTGACGTAAAACCCACTCTAAGACATTTATTGGTAATAAAATAATGCGTTTTATTACCCTAAGCCGTTTACTGCGTTCTTTATAGGTAATTTGCTTTTTATGTTCTTTAGATGCTAAATCCTTTTGTCTACGTTTCATTTGCGTTTCAGTTAATTTATACAGAATTAGTCTTGTAGGAAGTTTTTGATACATTTCAATATAAATCTCAGGAATTTCATATGTTTCACCTGACTGTAATTGGTCAATGAATTGCTCCATATCTAATTAGATGTACTCAGTGTGCTTCTTTATGGTTCCATTTTGAAAGTATCCAGGCTCTTTATTCTTCTGATATATACGTGTATTGAGCTTTAACCTTGAAATAAAATAAGCATTACACTCTTCTATAGTATGTAAGTCTTTTAAGTCGAAGTATCCTAAATCACGTATATATACATCGTTCGATTGAAGAGACGTTACACAAGTAGAAGCATAAGTTTTATCATTGTGCTTTCCTGATCCTACATGAACATGTAGAAACTGACCACTTAGTAAATCATACTCTAGTTCATCAAAAATTGATAAGTTCATATCAAAAACGCCATCCTTTCCTATGATTCTACAGAAAGAATAGCGTATTTTTTTCATTTTAGGGAATTTTTTCTTTGTTAGCTTGATAGCGATGTGGCAGAATCTCTTAAATAGCTTCGAAGAACTCTTTTCTAAAAAATACATTTATATTTTACTGGTGATGATAAGTTAATTAAAGTTGATGGATAGCCAAACTCCATTGAAGCATCTATAAATTCTTCTAAATGTTGCACCGATTCTGTGACTATTTTCACCAAATAACTATATTGTCCAGCTAATCTGTGGCACTCAAAGACCATCGGATTTTCTTTACAAAAACTTCTGAATTGTTGGCATTTTTTTGATTCAAATAAAACAAAAGCCGTTACATTCTTATTTAATTTCTCTGGGTTTATAACTGCCCTATAGGCTGTAATAATATTTTTATCCTCTAATTTTTTCACTCTTTCTTTTACAGCAGGTGTTGATAAGTTCACCATTTTTCCTAGTTCAGTCATAGATATACGTCCATCTTCTTGAAGAATATGTAAAATTTCTCGATCAATATGGTCCATTCTAAACACCCCTTTAAATTTAAAGCAAAACGCTTATAATGAATAATTTTTTTAAGTCTTTTGGATGAAATAGCTAATAATTTGTATTTAAACAAAATTATATTATATTTATAATTTTATGTATATAATGAAAAACATGTTATGGGAGGAATAAAAATGGGACTTGAGATGAGGAAATGTTGTGAGCAATGTAGTAATAAGATTGAAGAGCAATCTTTGGCGTTTATTTGTACACATGAATGTACATTTTGTGAGGAGTGTACAAAATTAATGAATTATGTTTGTCCTAATTGTCAAGGAGAACTTGTCAAAAGACCTAGACCCCTATCTAGTAGTGTCTGCTCTCTTAACATATAACAATACTACTTATTAGGTTTGTAGCGAAATAGGTTCAAAAGATAAAAGGGGGCGATATTATGATTATTAAAATGAAGAAAGATATGGAGAACATATATATAAATCATAACATAAAGGAGTTTTTATATTGAACCAAGCTTTGCTTATTATTGATGTCCAACAAGAATTAGTTGATGGTAATAACGAAACTAAAAATGTGCTTAATAAAGAGGCATTGTTAGATAACGTTAATTTGGTTATTAATAAAGCACTAGAATCACATGCTTTGATTATCTTTGTGAGGGATAAAGATGTTGCTGATGGCAAAGGTCCAGGTTTTCAGATACACCCGAAAGTAAAAGTGCCAACCAATGCAAAAATATTTGATAAAGTAGCTACAAATGCGTTTTATGGTACACCATTAATGGATTTTTTAAAGGAAAACGAGATCGAACATCTTGTTATCATGGGATGTAAAACAGAACACTGTATTGACACAGCGGTGAGAACTGCAACGGTGAATCATTTTGATGTTACTTTAGTTGGGGATGGTCATTCAACGACAGATTCTTCAATCCTATCTGCTGAAAAGATAATAAGTCATCATAATGAAATACTTCATGGTCATTATAATGTTGACAATTTTTCTGTTGTTCGGATCAGCCAAGAGGATCTGTTTCAACCAATTCATAACAATTACCGATAAATCACTATTCACTCTGTTAAATTGAGAATCTGAAAAAAATTATTGATCTATAGCAATCGGGCGTGATTATGGGAGAACCCAAACCACATTTAAACGACTGTTTTATTATATTTTTAATATAGAATTATATTACACCAAAAACTAAACAAGTTTATTTTAACCCCGCTCTAATTTTAGGACGGGGTTATGCGTATTTAAGACATTAAAATAAAATACATTTATTTTAACTTTACATTTAATGGTTTATTTCTTAGATAGAAATTTCGTTTTGGGGACAATTCAAAATGTAAGCTTGATGGACATGTGGCGGAACCCCGATTTACCGTTGACACTTCCTCATAACTTGATCAAGTTTCACATAATGTACAAAAATTAACTAATTGCACTATGATAATATTAGTTATGTAATGATATTATTTTAGAACGGAGATGATAAAATATGACGACCTGGTTAATACTTTCGTTGATTCTTATGGGTTGTATTAAAATAATAGTGACGTGTCTTCCAACCTCTGTTGTGGAGTCGTTTGCCAGCAAATTTGAATTGCATCCAAAGCTTAATGACGCGACTGTCACTGTAACCATCGACGGAAAACGCTTGGAAGGTGAAGATAAAATTCAAGTTATTAATCATTTTAACCAAGCGCTATTTTTAGAGCGATATTATTTCCCTCCAAATAGCAGTGGGACTCCATTGGTCATTGATACTAAGAGGGGCAAAAACGATGTTAGGTTTTCTGTGTACAGTTACAACGATCACGTTGATGTAGTCAAACAGTACAAGAAGAAAGTAGTCGCGTATAGTCTGCGTTCCAAAAGCCTTCAACAACGTTCTATGTTAGTAACGGGGGATGTAGTTTAAAAGGATCGTCAAAGAGACGGTCTTTTTTCACTTATCATTATAAATACTGATAAGTGAATTTAAAAATAATTCCTAAGCTAGATTATTACCGTGAATATGTGAAATGATATCTATCTTCTATTTCATTACATCCCCACTATTCTCAAAGACTTGAAATAAACCTGTGTTTTTCAAAAAAAATCCTAGTCAACAAGAAAAGGCATCCATATAACTTATCAAATTAGAGCTATACATCTAGCTTTATTTGTAAACATCCGCCGCAAGCTCATTTAAAAACCGCATGTCCATTACCTCAAAGTACCCGTTGTTCTTTTTTATTACCCCTTTATCACAAAGAATATTTAATGTTCGTAGTAAATGTCGGTAGCTTGTCCCTAACAGCTCCGATGTTTCAGTTAAATTCCCATTAAATATAATCTTTTTTTCTTTATGAATAACACTTTCTCCTGTTGCAAGAATATAGCTCGCTAATCTGTTTTCGAGAGGATAAAGTAAGTTAATTGAACTATTTTTTGAAAGTCTGTTTAATTTTTCAGCTAAAGAATCACAAATACACCTTAAAAATGTCGCATCATGAAGCAATTGCACTCTAACCTTTTCTAAAGGTATACCAATACAATATGAATCTTCCATTACCTGAACATTTGAAGATGTTTTTTGAGAATGAATCAATTCTACATCTCCTAACACTTGCAATCCGTCATAGAAACATAATAATAAGGATTTGCCATTACTTAATGTGTTATATGCCTTTGCTTTTCCCTCTACAAAGAAATAAAGATAATGAATTTCTTCATTCTCCTTACAAATATGCTCATTCTTTTTAAAGAGTAATAGTTCCATACATGATTTCATGTCGTTACTAAAAAATGCCCCAATATTATTCTGGTTAACATACTCATCTAACTTTTTAGAATTATACAGCTTTTTCATATATCTCCCTACCTCACCTTTGTGTCCCTTTACAATTATAAATAAGATTTCTTTCTCTCACTATGACATATGTCATAGTGATTCACAATTCAATCATGATACATTACATGTAAAAATGTAAGGGGAAAATGCTATGTACAACTTACTGTCTGTCCTTATAGGGGCTTTTATTGCCATTATGATTCCATTGAATGGCATCTTATCTGAGATTACGGGGAACTATACATCTAGCGTTATGATTCATATTGTTGGGTTAATTGCCATTATCATTGTTTTACTTATAAGTAAATCTAAACTTCGTATCCAACAAGGAATTCCTCTCTATCTTTATAGTGCAGGAGCTATTGGAGTTTTTACTGTACTGTTTAGTAATATAAGCTTCACTTCCCTTGGTGTCTCTATCACGATCGCTTTAGGTTTACTTGGGCAATCTGTTTCATCAATTATCATTGATCATTTCGGCTTATTAGGCATGAAGATTGTGAAATTTGAAAAGAAAAAAATCATTGGATTACTACTGATTTCTTCAGGAATCGGTGTAATGACTATTTTTTAATGGAGGACGAAATGATGCTATATATTTGTATTGCCATTTTAGTTGGGGTTTCCATTGTAGTCGCAAGAATTATTAACGCTAACTTAGCAGCTAAAATTGGTATTTTTCAAGGTACGCTTTTTAACTATATTACTGGACTATTTTTTTCTTTATTGTTTTTAATCTTTAGTAATGAATCTCTTCATATATCAACTTCAACATTGCAATCTATACCATTTGTAGTTTACTTAGGAGGTTTAGCAGGTGTAATTGTAATTGTATTATCAAACTATATCACTCCTAAAGTTTCATCTTTCTATTTAACATTGTTGATTTTTGTAGGACAATTATTTATGGGAGTTGCAATTGATTTTTTCACGTCAAACGATGTATCTATCGGTAAAATAATCGGTGGATTTCTAGTATTACTTGGTCTCACTTACAATTTAATGATAGATAAAACATACGAACCTATAAAGTAAAATTTTAAGCAGTGGGGGGTTTCTTCATCCCCACTGCTTATTAGCCCTCACCAATCGGGGTTTTACTGCCCGCGAATAGCGGGATAACTGCAAAACGAATCATTTTTTAACTATTCATAGGAAGGACTATATGCTCTTTTTATGGAAGTACATAAAAGCAAAAAGAGCTCATTTTTCATGAACTCTTTTTTCATTTTCTTTTATCCACCGCTGCATAATCTGCAGTTCGTCGCTTGAAACAGCTAACTCCCCATACCGCACTTTTTCATATATAGTAATAATGTCATCGTTTTTTTGTATACGAGAGAACCATTGTTGCATCGTCTCATAAATGCGCCGTTTCGCGAATGTTGGTAATGTACGTTCCCAGTTTACTAGCATTGCTCTCACTTCATCAGCTGGGAGGGGCGGAATATAATTGGTATCCTGGACATCTTCTTCAGATTCTTGTATTTCCATCTTTTCAGTAAGTTGTATGTTCGGTAATTGTTTCTTTTTTTGCATACGGCGGAAGACTAGAAATAGGATGATGGTTAACATCAATACAACCCCAAAAATCGTCAGTTGATTATTTTTTATAATCAGTGTGAAATTTTCTATTGCTTCTTTTAACTTTTGTATCACTGTTTTCTTATTACCATCAAATTTCCCCTTTTTAATTTTGTATTTATTTTTATCTTCACTAAAGTCCCACTTTCCTTTACGTGTAGGTTCCAATTCCGTAAGTTCACCACCACCCTTTGAAGGGGGAGGTGGTTCTTTATACGTTCTATTCTCCTTCTTTTCCTGTAAATGTTCTCCTATTTTTTCCTTTGTAAAAAAAACACCAATTGTTATTCCTATCGCTGCCACTAAACACAGTCCAATGACTATGAAACAAAATAAAATACGTTGTCCCTGCTTATTTTTTTCCATGCTCCCCTTCCTTTATTTCATGATTTGGACCCATCCCTTTTGTTTTTCTGGGGGATATCCAACAATCAGTGGAATACACCCTGCCGCTTGTTTTCGAAAACCAGTTTGATAGAAAAAATGTGAATTCAGCGGTGCATCCTTTTCTGTTAAAGAGGATAAGAGATCCATTGCTTTATAAAGTTGTTTCCGGTGTGTTCCTCCCGTTAAATGTATGACACCTTGTTCACGTATCCCGTTTATCCAAAGCTCAAAAGAGCAATCTTGTGAAATGAGTTGTCGGCAGACCCCTGCTGTTACTTGAATTAAATATTCCATATCAGGACGAAGTGTATAGCCTGTTTTACCTGATATATTCAAATACACTGCATAGCGGTCTCCTTGTGTATATTCATATTTTTTCGCACTGATGACACCTGTTTTTGCAGTAGCACCCCAGTGAATCGAACGAAATGACTCCCCTTCATATGCCTTCACACCAATAATTTTCGTTTCATCATATAACGGAGAGATGGCCGCTGGACGAAATCCATGTTTCCAGCTTGTCATTTCTGGTATTATTACTTTGGACATTTGAGGAAGAATATGAAACAATCGGAAATAATTAGCTCTGCGTCTCGCCATCCATGAACGCCTCTGCCCTTTGCAATACCTGTTAGCGTTATTGTTGTCATCCCTTTCCCCTCTATTTGCAAGGGGATTTGGTATAAGTTATGGGAGCGTTGCACTTCCAGCTCGCCCCTCCATAACAGGTGTTCATCAGAACGAAACTGCAGAGACATGTTGAAGATTGGAAAATGCGCTGGATTGATAACCTGCACCTCACAATTTCCTGTTTCTTCAATAAACAAACGCTCCTGTTCTTGAGAAATTTCCCACTTCACCCGCTTTACAGCTCTCATATACATATGTAAAAATCCCATTAGGAACAGATAAAGCAAAAAAACTACAAATATCAGGAACTGATTCGTAAAGATAACGATTACCAAATTAAGAACTCCCACACCTATCATGACAAATGGTTCCACGATAGGATGTTTCCTTACAATCATTCCATTCATACGCTCTCCACTGGCACGGATACTTGTTCCAAAATTTTTTTCATTACCCCTACTTTTGTTGTTTTCATATCACCTTCAATTGTAAGTGTAAGCCGATGTGCACAAACTGGGGTTGCTAACACTTTTAAATCATCAGGAGTTGTATATTCCCTACCTTTTAATAATGCTCGTGCTTGTGCCGCCCTCATAAATGCTAGAGAACCACGTGGACTCACCCCAATCTCTACAAGCTCATGATTACGTGTTGCCTCTACAATATCCAACAAGTACTCTTCCACTTCATCTTGCATATGGATTTTCTTCGCTTGTTCTTGCAGATTTAATATATCTACAAGAGAAACAACACTTTGTAATAATTGAAGCGGGTTCTGCTCTTTAAATCGTTGGAGCATTTCTTTTTCATGTCTACGATTAGGATATCCTTGCCGAATTGTCAGCAGAAAGCGATCCAACTGCGCATCTGGGAGTGGAAAAGTTCCCGCTGATTCTAAAGGGTTTTGTGTAGCCAATACGATAAACGGATTTGGTAATTGATGCGTTTCTCCTGCAATCGTTACTGTTCGTTCTTCCATCACCTCCAACAATGCTGATTGTGTACGAGGAACCGCTCGATTGATTTCATCTACAAGAACAAGATTAGCAAAAATCGGACCTTTTCTCGTTTTGAAATCACTCTCTTTCATATCAAAATATTCTAATCCTACGACATCTCCAGGCAATGTATCAGAAGTAAACTGCACACGTTGAAATTCTCCATCTATACTTTTCGCAAGGGTTTTGGCAAGCGTTGTTTTCCCTGTTCCGGGCACATCTTCTAATAACACGTGTCCGTTTGCCACTAATGCAATCATGGCTAAATCAATTACCTCTTCTTTCCCTACAATCACTTTTGAAACATTTTCTTTAATCTGATTTAATATAGACATGATAGAAACCTCCTACTCTTTATAATTAGATTATTCTGACTTTTAAAGGTATTGTATCACCTCTTCTGCGTTTTAGTAACCATGAAATACCATTTGTAATTTCTAAATTGTAGGTTCTTTCTTGTAAGCTCGAGCAAATTAAAAAAGCCGATTTCCTACAAAAGGAACTATCGGCTTTTCTTACATCAAATTGTTTTATTCACCTGTTTCCGCAAATTTCGTAATACGGTTCCCAATCTCGTCACGAACACGTTGGAAAACAGCCCACCTCTCATCTTCTGTTCCTTCAACTTTGGCCGAATCATCAAATCCCCAGTGGACTCGCTCTTTGTTTTTGGGAGTTGCTGGGCATACATCATTTGCATGACCACACAGTGTAACAACTAAGTCTGCACGCTTAAGAATATCTTGATTAATGATATCAGATGTCTGATTTGTAATATCAATATTTACTTCTTTCATTGCCTTTACAGCTTTTGGGTTTACACCATGCGCTTCAATACCAGCTGAGTATACATCCCAGCCCTCACCTAAAATCTTTTTTCCCCATCCTTCAGCCATTTGGCTGCGGCAAGAGTTTCCTGTACATAAGAAGTAAATCATTTTTTTGTTTGTCATGTGATCGAACCACCTTTATGTTTTAATTTAAAGTTTTTGATTTTGAAAATATTTACGCTGAAACCATAGCGCTACATTTACAAGTGCTATCATAACTGGCACCTCTACTAAAGGACCGATAACAGCTGCAAATGCGATGCCAGAATGAATGCCAAATACACCGACAGCTACTGCAATCGCTAACTCAAAATTATTACTACCAGCTGTAAAAGCGAGTGTTGTTGTAACTGGATAACCAGCACCTAATTTTTTTCCTAAGAAGAAAGAAACAAAGAACATGACAATAAAGTAAATGAGCAACGGAATCGCAATTCGAACAACATCTAGTGGTAAGTTAACTACCATTTCCCCTTTTAAAGAGAACATAACAACAATCGTAAATAGTAGTGCAATTAATGTGATCGGACTAATCTTTGGAATGAATACTTTTTCATACCATTCCCTACCTTTTGTTTTTACAAATATATATCGCGTTATCATTCCAGCAATAAACGGAATCCCCAAATAAATGAATACGGATTTTGCGACTTCCAGCATTGTAATACTTACAACAGCACCTTCGATTCCTAACCAATCCGGAATCACTGTAACAAACACATACGCATACACAGAGAAAAATAATACTTGGAAGACCGAATTAAAAGCAACCAGCCCAGCAGCGTATTCTGTATCTCCTTTTGCAAGATCGTTCCATACAATGACCATCGCAATGCAACGAGCTAATCCAATAATAATAAGACCAACCATATATTCTGGTTTATCTCCTAAAAAAATAATGGCAAGAAGAAACATTAGTATGGGACCAATAATCCAATTTTGAATAAGAGATAATAGTAGTATTTTTGTATCCTTAAAAACACGCCCCATTTCCTCATAACGGACTTTCGCTAGTGGAGGATACATCATAAGAATCAAACCAATAGCAAGCGGAACAGAAGTTGTTCCGACTTGGAAACTATTTATGCCATCTATAAAACTTGGAAAGATGAAGCTTAATGTAATTCCCACTATCATCGCTAAAAAGATCCAGAGTGTTAAATATCTATCAAGGAAAGATAATCGTTTCATTTTGTTCTCCTTTTTGTTTTAACAACATGAAGTTGGATTTACAACCTTTTCACTATGATCTATACAACAACTATATAAATCCATTTTGATTTTCGACATATAGCCGCGGCTATGGATAACAAAAGGTGACCTGCACTCGTTTTCTTTCTTTGTTTTCACTATGTCTGGGCAGAAAAAGGATCTGACCACTTCTATGCATAGCCGGATGCTCTCTCTCACCTAAAAAGAAGGGTTTTATGTCGGTTTTTTAATTTGTATTTATATAGAAGATTCTACTTTATGAATCTCACTGTTAGCCTTCGTGTAGAAAAACTCCCATTCATTACCATTAGGGTCTGTCACCCAAAACTTATCTTGCACAGCGTAGCAACAAGTCGTATCCATTTCTTCACGGGCAAAGAACCCTTCTTTTTCTAAGCGTTCTTTATGTAACAATATTTCTTCTTGAGTCTCTACCTGAAAGCCAAAATGGTTTACTTGATTTCCTTTCACTTCATCTCTTACGTTTAGCGTAAAATTTAAGCCTGGTTTTTCTAGTAAAAATTTTGCATAATCCTCTTTTACTTTGACAGGCGTTACTCCAAATACTTTTGTGTAAAACTCAATTGATTTTTCAAGATGAGTTACATTAATACCTACATGTACATATTTCATAATTTATTTCTCCCTTTCTCCATTTTTATTAATCAAAAAAAATTGATTTAAAAGATAAAAAAACTAGCAGCAACTGCCTTTGCCAGTTTTTCTAAACACGCAACAAAGTTCTTCTGACAATAACTTATTTACTTCATCATCATTTAAATCATAATAGCTCCACGTTCCCTTTGTTTCTTTTACAATGAGATTCGCATCAAGCAATATTTTTAAGTGATAAGACAATTTAGACTGTGTCATTCCAAATACTTCTGTTAAATCACACACACATGTCTGCCCTCGTTGACATAATTCATACATAATTTCTAATCTCTTTTGATCTGCGAGAGCTTTAAATTTTTTTTCATATTGTTCAAAATTTGGTTTCATTATGCCGAATCCTTTCATCAACTTTTTTTGATATTTCTATTATATGTACAGCTACCTAATAAATGCAATCAATAAATCAATTTTTTTTGATTTTAAAAAGCAATTAGCGTATTTTTATCTCGCTATTCGCAGGCAGTAAAAATCCAATCTCTCATTTATAACACAGAGAAATTGGGATTCTTTTAATTTATTTTATTTGTTCTTTTGCTCAAAGCAGACCAGTGTGTTGGACGAGAAAGCAAGTGAGGTAATTTTGTGTGTGCATCGCCCTTCGCCGAGTTAATCTGAACTTGGGTGAGAAAGATACGCTCTGCGAAATCTGCTCCTCTAAGGTCGGCATCTCGTAAATCAGCACCGATAAGGTCAGCCGCTCTCAAATCGGCGCCTCGGAGGTCAGCAGCAATCAGGTATGCTCCTCTTAAATTGGCTCCTCTGAGATCTGCTCCTCTAAGATTTGCACCCATAAGATCTGCTCCTCGATGGTCAATTCTCTTGCTTTTTTGGGAATTCTTATGCTGGCGACGTGCCTCCGTCCACACTAGCTCGCTTGTCCTTAAAAGTAAAGCGTTTACATCTGACCGGTGTGATGGAACGTCTAGCTCCATGAGTGAATCGGGACTAAGTTGAGAAAGTCGTTCCGTCTCGTCAAGGACAAAGCTAAGCTCTCTATGAATCGGACGAGACGCTTCCAACGTTAGAGCTTCGGTCAGATACCAGAGCATCTCATGCAGTTGTTGCATAATTGGGAACACATTGTACATTTTCTTCGCCTTTTCTGGACCTTCACGCCAGTCGATTCCTCCGAAAGTAACTTGGGAAACCTTTTGCCCCGCGCCGAAGCATTCAAAAACGGTACATCCTTTAAACCCCTGTTGTCTGAGGCCTTTATGAATACTGCAACGAAAGTCCGATTGCAGATTGGGGCAGGGCTTGCCAGCATCTTTATCAATTGCAAAATCTACTGAAGCTGCGAAAGGTAGTGCAACACAACACAAGCCGAAGCAGTTCTCGCAGTCAGCATGCAGACTGTTACGACTAATGTCACGTTTTGGATTTGGATAATCATGGTTCTCAAACAATATGTGCACATCCTTTGTTTTCGTATTACTTATATAATTTAATATACAGGTAATTATACAGGATTAACAGTTTGTTTGTTGCTTCACTTGTGTTAAAAAGCGTCTTCCAGTTCACTAATACTATCACTGAATAATTTCACAGTAAACTTCAGGTTATATTTAGGAAATAGTTTTAGAAAAGATGCTTTTAGATAATTACTTTAATTCCCCCCGCAGCGTTAGCACAATACGAAAAATCAAAATCTCTTTTTTATAAACGATACATTCTTTCCAATATATAAATCTATTTTGATTTTTCGACATATAAGCCGCGACTATGGATAACAAAAGGTGACCTGCACTCGTTTTCTCTCTTTGTTTTCACTATGTCTGGGCAGGGAAAGGATCTGACCGCTTCTATGCATGGCCGGATTCTCTCTCCCACCTAAAAAGAAGGGTTTTATGTCGGTTTTTTAATTTGTATTTATATACATTTATGTTTATAACAAAAACAAGCGCAAAATATGCGCTTGTTTTTTTGTATTATATTATTTTTGCAATCCATTAATAATCATATCCGTATTCCACTTCATCATTTTCAAATAAGTATCACCATCTTCCCCTTGTTGTCCAAGTGAGTCTGTAAAGATTGTACCAGCAATCGGTACTCCTGTTTCTTTTGATACTGTTTCCATACTACGCTTATCTACACTTGTTTCTACAAATAATGAGGGAATTTTATTAGATTGAATGAGACTAACCACATCGCGAATTTGATTTGGCGTTCCTTGGTTTTCTGAATTAATTTCCCATATATATCCCGTTTTTACTCCATACGCTTTACCAAAGTACTTAAAGGCACCTTCGCTTGATATTAAGAATCGTTTTTCTTCCGGAATTTGATTGATTTTACTAATTATTTCTTCATGAAGCTGCTTTAATTGTTCTGTGTATTTCTTCGCATTTTCAGTATAATATTCTTTATTTTTGGGGTCCTCTTTAATTAATGCTTTTTTTACATTGTCAGCATACGTAATCCCATTTTGAATATTCATCCACGCATGTGGATCTGGTTCTTTTTCTAACCCTTTTGTTTCTAAATAAATTGGTTCAACACCCTCACTTACTTTATAAACTGGTGCATCTTTCCCTGATTTATCAGAGGTCTTTAATAGTTTTTTAAACCAAGAGTTTCCTTCCTCTAAATTTAATCCATTATAGAAAATTACATCTGCATCTGTCATTTTCATAACATCTTTAGGAAGTGGGTCATATTCATGTGGGTTTTCACCGATTGCAACGAGACTATGAATCTCAACTTTGTCTCCACCTATGTTTTTGACCATATCATAAATAATGGAGTAAGTCGTAACAATGTGAAGTTTACCTTCCTTATCTCCCTTACCATTTGTACTACTAGAACATGCCGTTAAAGCAAACACACAAATACAAAGTATAGAAACCAAAACATTTTTCAATTTCATTCTTATCCTCCAATCTATTTAAGACAATTTTGCTTTATTTTTTCTAATTTTTAATGACTTCCAAAACAAACCTTGGGACGGTGAGAAAAAGAATGCCAATGCAAACAGGAACGCTGCGACAAGAACGATTGTTGCACCTGAAGCGAGATTGTATGTAAAACTAAAATATAATCCAACTACAGCTGAAAGTGCACCAATACCAGCGGCTAAATAAATCATCACCCATAAACGATTTGTTAGCAGATACGCAGTTGCGGCTGGTGTAATTAACATTGCCACAACAAGAATAATCCCTACCGTTTGAAGAGATGCTACTGTAACCATTGTAAGAAGAACCATTAAACCATAATGGATTAACTTATTAGGTAACCCATAGCTTTGTGCCATTGTTGGATCAAAAGTCGATACAAGCAGTTCTTTGTAGAATAAGTAGACAAGACTTATAATGACAATCCCAATGATCAATGTCATCCACATATCAGATGAACGAACAGATAAAACATTTCCAAATAATATATGGTACAAATCTGCACTACTTTTCATAAAGGTAATTAGGATAATCCCTACCGCAAATACGGACGTAAACATAATTCCAATCGCCATATCATGTTTAATCCGGCTATTTTGACTAACAAATCCGATTCCAATTGCGGTTATAACGCCCGTCACAACCGCACCTATGAAATAATTCACACCCATCATATAAGAGATAGCTACTCCGGGAAGGACTGCGTGTGAAATAGCATCCCCCATTAATGCCATTCCTCGTAAAATGATGAAACATCCAATTACACCGCAGATGACTCCCACCATAATAGAAGTTAATAATGCCTTCTGTAGAAAACCGTATTGCATGAGTGCATCTATAAATTCTAAAATCCTCATGATGAATGTACCTCCCCTGGACTATTAAAAAACATTCCGTGGTTCACATATGCTTTTGAAATAACAGTAGGTTCTAGTACTTGTTGTACTTCCCCGTAATGAATGAGGCGCTGATTTAATAAAAGCAACTCATCAAAATAAGCTTCTGCTTTACTCAAATCATGATGAACAACGATAATTGTTTTCCCTTCCTTACGCAATTCTCTCAGAATCTGAATAATCATTTCTTCACTTGTCACATCGATCCCAACAAACGGTTCATCTAAAAAGAAAATTTCTGCTTTTTGCGCGAGAGCTCTCGCCAAAAATACCCGTTGCTGCTGTCCACCTGAAAGTTCACCAATTTGGCGGTTTTTAAAGCTTTCCATACCAACTTTATGCAGACATTCAACAGCCCAATCTCGGTGTTCTTTTTTTGGCCTTTTAAGCATTCCTAGGGATGGATAGGTACCGATTAGCACGACATCTAAAACAGTAATTGGGAAATCCCAGTCAATATCGCTTCTTTGTGGTACATATGCAGCAAACTTCCTAGCGTTACGAATACTCTCTCCAAGAATACGAATATGTCCTTTATCGTTTGGTATTAAATCTAGAACCGCTTTCATTAATGTAGATTTACCTGCCCCATTTGGGCCAATAATTCCGACAAGCTTTCCTTTCTCTATACAGAAAGAAACATTTTGTATTACTTGATTCCCTTGATAAGAAACAAATAATTCATTCACAACTAAGGCTTCATTCATTTTTCATATGCACTCCTCTCTATTTTTGCTATAGGTTAATTATTTTGCATTAATGCAACTTTTTAACAAAAAAATATATCATCATTTTATACCTATAAAATAAACATATCTTTTTTTGCGTTAACGCAACTTTTTTATACGAGTCAAATTATATAAGCTTAGCGCAAATTTGTAAACTTATTTTTATTAGTCTACTAACGTAAGGTGAAAATTCATTCCAATTATATGAATTAAAAAACAAACATTTTGGATGTCTACACTCGAGACCTCTCAACCAATATAAAAAGGTTGGACAATCCTGCGGGAACACGGTTTGAATAATAGCAAATGTTTTTTAGTGGGAGGATAATAATTACTCTAAGAGAAAATATAAGGCATCTAATTTTACATTTTATGCTACTATCACTTGAAAGGGGATTGTATTTTGAAATTTAAAATACTATATAAATCCATTTTTATTTTTCGACATATAAGCCGCGGCTATGGATAACAAAAGGTGACCTGCACTCATTTTCTCTCTTTGTTTTCACTATGTCTGGGCAGGAAAAGGTTCTGACCGCTTCTATGCATGGCCGGATGCTCTCTCCCGCCTAAAAAGAAGGGTTTTATGTCAGTTTTTTAATTTGTATTTATATAGGCACGTCATTTTTATTGAGTTTATCAATTGTAAATGAGCATTTTTAGTTTATATAGACTGTAAGCTATTTGATACTTTAATTATGGATGTAGAAGATAAATAACCGTACACATCTTCATATGAATAATCCATAAAAATTATCCCCTCTTTTCAAGATTCGCTGTAGTATATGTGGCATATGATTAAGAAGTGCCTATTTATAAGAAAAAGAGATGCCCATACGTTGGCATCTCTTTTTTATGTATAACATGCTAGAAGGTGAATGACCCCTCCTTAACACTTTTACAAGTTGTTTGAAGAAGGGGACTTCTGTTGGAGTACTGTTAAAACTTCTAGCCCATTAAAATTTATATGTCCAAAACTGTTCAACTTGTAACCATTTTAATGTTGCTGCATCTTTGTTTTGCAGTTTTACTTGTGTTTCTTCAAGCATTGCTTCTGTTTGTGAACGGTGTGCACGCAGTGCATCTAGCTTTTGTTCGAACACTTCACTTACATTATTCACAACATCCGGTTCACCTAATACTTCTTCACGATTTTTCGTAATTGCAACCGCATGAATAACAGGGCGTGATTCTTTTGGCATACGTGAAACCGCACGAACTGTTGCACGACCAAATGCATCATGATCTGGATGAACGCCATGTTCTGGATAGAATGTAATGATTCGTGACGGATTCACATCACGAATAATCGCTTCAATTTTGTCTGCGACAAAATCTACATCTTCAAATTCTAACGTTTTATCATGGAAGCCAAGCATACGTAAATCTTCAATGCCCATCGCTTCACAAGCGTCTATTAATTCTTTCTTACGGATATTTGGAATCGTTTCGCGATTAGCGAAAACTTTTTTCCCCATATTACGTCCCATTTGGCCAAGTGTTCCGCACGCGTACGTAACAGGTATTCCTTGTTTTCTTAATAAACTAATTGTTCCTCCCGCTGCAAATGATTCGTCATCTGGATGCGGAAATACAACAAGTACATGTCTTTCCATACTGTCCTCTCCTTCTTACGCAAATGGCGTTAAGCTTAATTCAAGCGCTACTGCTAGACGCCCTTTGTCATCATGTCCTGCTAGTAATAGACGATCTTTCTCGTCTCTTTCCCAGTGCGTAACGCCTTCAGCATATACCCAGCCATGATCCATTTTCAAACCAATTCGGTATGGGTTCGTTCCTGTAATTTTCCCGCGTTCAAAACGAATGATTGCATTTCGAATAAATGCTCCTACCGTCATCATTTTTTCATTAAAGTGTGAAGCATATGCTCCGTTCGTTGTTTCTAAATGAATATATACATCTTTATTTACAAAACGTTCAATTTCATTTTGGATAACAGAAGTATCTTTGATTATTTCCATCGGATTTCACCTCTTTAAAACAGTTTACGCAAAAATAATGAGAATTGCTATCTCTATAATAGAGGACAATGCTTACTTTGCATAATTATTTGCCTTTATTTTCAATTTGGTATGTGAAATTTATACCTCCTCCTCATTTTTTCAAATCATTTTCTTTCTCTTTTTGAATTTGCTACAATAGAGCTTATGCGGAGGGATATTTTTCGACAATTTAATACATATTTTAAAGAAGGTGACATGTTGGAACATTCAGCACATGAAGTAGCAAATTGGCATTATTATTTTGCAATCGCCGTATTTTTAATCACATACGGATTTATTATTTCTGAGAAATTGAACCGTGCTGTTATTGCACTGTTCGGTGCTGCCATTATGATTATTTTTGGAATCGTAGACTTACATACTGCCTTTACATCACATATCCAATGGGAAACCATTACCCTGTTAATTGGAATGATGATTCTCGTACATATTACGAGTCAATCCGGTGTATTCGAATATGTAGCTATCAAAGCAGCAAAAGCAGCAGGTGGAAAACCAATTCGCATTTTATTATTTTTATCCCTTTTAACCGCCGTCGGTTCCGCATTTTTAGATAACGTAACAACCGTTTTATTAATCGTTCCTGTTACATTATCAATTACTCGTATCTTAAAAGTACAACCGGTTCCATATTTGATTTCTGAAGTACTGTTTTCAAACATCGGTGGTACCGCAACGTTGATTGGTGATCCTCCAAATATTATGATTGGATCAGCAAATAAACATCTTGATTTCAATGCATTTTTACTGAATTTAGCACCAATTGTAGTCGTTATTTCAGCTGTTACATTAGGCATTATTTATTTCATGTATCGAAAAAAATTAAAAACAACATCTGAGCAAATTGCTACACTTATGGCACTAAATGAAAAAGATTACATTCGTGATCGTAGCTTATTGGTAAAGTCCCTGTCGATTTTAGGATTAACGATTGTCGGTTTTGTTCTTCATTCCGTCATCCATGTTGATGCGGCAGTTATTGCGATGACTGGTGCTACAATACTTATGTTAATTGGTGTGAAACAACACGAATTAGAAGATGTTTTTGCTCACGTAGAATGGGTAACTATTTTCTTCTTTGCTGGATTATTCATTCTTGTTGGTGGGCTCATTGACATCGGTCTTATTTCATCAATGGCAAAAGAAGTGATTGATGTTACAAATGGAGATATCGGCTATGCGGCTATTTTAATCTTATGGGTATCAGGTGTAGCATCAGCTACCATTGATAACATTCCATTTGTCGCAACGATGATTCCACTTATTCAAGATTTAGCATCTGGGCTCGGTCTCTCTGTCGATTCCCCGCAAATAGAAGTACTCTGGTGGGCATTATCACTTGGTGCTTGCTTAGGCGGAAACGGCACGCTAATTGGCGCATCTGCTAACGTTGTTGTCGCTGGAATTGCAAGCCGTGAAGGTCACGGGTTTTCATACTTAGATTTCTTAAAAATTGGATTACCTTTAACAGTTATCGCATTATTATTATCACATGCGTATATATATTTGCGTTACTTACTATAAAAAAGGTTTGCAGCACCATGCTGCAAACCTTTTTTACATCCAAAATATCCCGATAATCGCAAGAGCCCCTAAAATAATCCCACCGATTTCACCAATAATTTTGGGTGTCAATTCAAATCCTTTCCTCACCTCGACAACTTGCTTTTCATGACGAAGTTGTTGTACTTCTGCTTGTAATTGATGCATGCTGCCGTGAAGTTCTTTGACCATTTCTTTTAACTCTACCAGTTCCTCCGCTGCAGGCTTTGATTTTTCTAAATTCATTTGAAACGACTCCTTTTACATAACGAGATTATTATTGATTTTCAGATAGAATGCCCTTTCATTTATACGTACTCATTTTAGAAACTACACTATATCACCAAGCTCACACTCTATATGCTGTAAAAATTCGACAACAATTGCTCCTTGTCCTGCAATTATATGTAGATTAGTGAATGTATTTAATTTTGGTCTTATAAACACAAATACCACCATTCAAGTTTTTAGAACGGTGGTATTTGTGTTTATCCTTATTTATTCAAAATTGAAGGAGTTAGCCTTTTGCAAGACTCAATTGCCATGAAACACCAAATTTATCTCCAACCCAACAAAATTTTTCACTAAATGGATAAGCTGCTAATGGCATGAGAACTGTCCCATCTTGTGATAGCTTCTCAAAAACTCGCTCTATTTCTTCTTCTGTATCACATGTTACATACAATGATATTGCAGGAGTAAATGTAAATCCATGCTTAACGCTACTATCTATACACATAAATTCTTGCCCATTAAGTGAAAATGTAGCGTGTAACACAGTCCCTTCCACACCTTCTTCGTTCGCTCCATAACGAGTTATACTAATTATTTCTGATTTGTCAAATATAGAAATGTAATGATTCATTGCCTCCTCAGCCTGGCCAGAGAACATTAAAAATGTAGTAATTTTTTGATTTGAATTTCCCACTTAAAACCACTCCTTTTATCAACTGTATGTACAACGTAAAATTACCATATTGGCAAGAGCGAACACATGTTCCTATTAATTATCTCCAAAGATATTCACATTGTCAACTCATTTAATTTTATCGTATTATTAATAGCAAAAAAACAATGTTCATTCCACTCCTTATGCACCATTATTATCCTTTTTATCAAGTGTTATATCTTCATTTTTTTGAAAGACAATCTATTTCTTTATACTTTTTTAAATTATAAAAAACATTTCAAGAAAAACCTTCCTCCCCTTACAAATACAGCAAAAATATAGTGATTTTTAGTTTTAAAAAGTTTATATTATAGTGGGCTTCCGTCATACTTTTCAAAAAAATGAACTTTATCATTTGAAAGGAGAAACAATGAAATATGTACGACAATTACTTTACTTTAGCTATCAACAAGCCTTATCTTGTATTTTCCCTGTAGCTATTTTTATAACGCTCGCCCTTTCAAAAATCATTCATATTCCCGGATTATATCGCTATGATTTCATTTTACTTGTCTGTCTTCTCATACAGTATGCAATGTATAAAACAGGCATGGAAACAAAAGATGAACTCAAGGTGATTGCGGTTTTTCATCTCATTGGACTACTACTAGAAATATATAAAGTATACTTCGGTTCTTGGGCCTATCCAGAACAAGCATGGACAAAAATTTTCGGTGTTCCGCTTTATAGCGGTTTTATGTACGCGAGTGTTGCGAGTTACATATGTCAAGCTTGGCGAAGACTGCATTTACAAATGCATAGTTGGCCGAATGCAATGTGGACAATACAAAAAGTTGGCTTTAGCATAGAAATCCTATTCTATTTTATAGATTCTTTATTGCCTGCTATTTTTATATCCATTACGAGATCGATATTGCTGAGGTGCCCGTGCCGGATAGCGTCCAGGAAAACTGAACATATGTATCAGTTGTGTAAAGGGAATGGACGCAAATAAGATGAAGGAAAAAATAACATGAACTTTAAAAAGCAATGGTACCGATAACATTAAATCAAACTGAGGTTGGAGTGTAAATAAACTTCTGAACCATGGACCGATTGATGTGCGGTATTCATAAGCCACAACGGTTGTGTTATAAATTAATGTCATATATGTTCCTAATCCAGCAATAATGATTAACATCACAATCACAAAATAGTCTCCGAATGTTGTATGTACACGAACTTTTGGAAATGATATTTTACGAATTATCATGACAACCAATCCAAATAAAACCATAAGTCCAGCAAATCCACCACCTGCAATAGCCAAAAAATGATACGTATGATCTGTAACACCTAACGCATCATATACACCTTTCGGAATTAAGACTCCCATTACATGTCCAACAAGAGCAAAAAGAATTCCAAAGTGGAAACTTACTGAGCCTAACCTTAACCACTTTTTCTCAAAGATTTCTGTTGATGGCGCATACCAGGTCATCCTTCGAAATACAAACCGGTAAATAGAACCTAATACGAGAATTGTACCTGAAATATAAGGAAAAATAACCCACCAAAAATTCTCTTCCATGTCTGACCTCCTTAGTAGATCATCAGTGTACTTTCATTCATTTTATCCCGCTATTTGCGGGCAGTAAGGCTCCCAGAGAGAAAGGAATAACTGCCCGTAAAAGCTCGATTGTGAAGGCTGATTATCGGCGAAGATGAAGAAAATCCCAATGATAAAAGCGTCACTTTATTGATATATCATAGGATACGGTAATGGCTCTAAATCAGCTTCCTCGCGCTGATTTTCTAACAAAGTAATTTCCTCTAATTTTGGTGCTTCGAAGACAAACATCATCAAAAGCTCCATCACTTTATGATATGGATTGCTGCTAGGAAGATTGTTTATGATTCGATGTATTGCGTAAGATAATCGATTCTTAAGCCGAATAAGGTTTTCATCCTCTGGTGCCACTGCCAAAAGCTCTAATAGCATCGGAATATAATCAGCCAATTCCTTACCAACATTTTCGTATCCAGCTTCACAGATCATCTTCTGTAATTTAATTAGTGCAGCACCACGCTTACGGCTGTCTCCTAATTCATGAGCCGTTAAATAGAGACTCGTTTTTTCTGTATAATCAAACGTTTCAACATAAAGTTCTTGAAGGTCTTTAAACGGTATTGTAAAAAGAGGTTTTAACCTCTCGAGAACTTCCTTTCGTACTTTCGACGTTGAAATCTGATTTTTTACGTATTCTTCGATAGTTGAATATTTATCATAAAAGGTATTATCTGGATAGTCAAAAACTCTAGACATTACAACTAAAATAGTTGATGCTTCATTCGTCATTGATTTTCACTTCTTTCAAATGGATAAGTTGTCATTCCTTCTGGTGGTGCTAAACTTTCGATACTACATGCCCCTTGCTTATAATGTAAATCCTCATCCATTTCGCGCCTTGCTGTTGGAATGACAAAACGTTCATTATATTTTGAAACCGCAAGTAATCTAGCCATATCTTCTAGTTCCTCTACTGTAGTACCAGCTTCTTCTAACAACTTACTTTTTTTCATCGCATCAATACCACCCACTGTTTGTGAACGCATATGAACACGCATAGCTGACATTTTTAATAATACTCTGCGGATTACATCGGTATCATCTGCTGTCAACAACGAAGCTAAATACTCCATTGGAATTCTCATTTGATCAACTGCTGGAATATATCCATCTGCACTGAGCTCACTCTCATTTGTGATATGATTCATAATCGGGCTAAGAGGCGGCACGTACCATACCATCGGTAAAGTCCGATATTCTGGATGAAGTGGCAAAGCAATTTTCCACTTCATTGCCATTTTATATACTGGAGACTGCTGTGCACTTTCAATCCAGCTTTGATTGATACCTGCTTCTTTTGCTTTTTCAATAACTTCAGGATCAAATGGGTCTAAAAATACTGAGAGTTGTGATTCATGTAGGTCTTTTGGATTTTCAACAGACGCAGCTTCCTTCACCCTGTCTGCATCATATAAAACAACGCCGATATAGCGAATACGGCCGACGCATGTTTCAGAACAAACTGTGGGTAGCCCTGCTTCAGTTCTTGGATAACAAAAATTACATTTTTCTGCTTTATGTGTATTCCAATTATAATATACCTTATGGTAAGGACATCCATTCATACAAAAACGCCAGCCACGACATGAATCTTGGTCAACGAGAACAATGCCGTCTTCCTCTCTTTTATACAAAGCTCCTGTGGGACAGGATGCCACACAAGATGGATTGAGACAATGTTCACAAATCCTTGGCAAATACATCATAAATGTTTTCTCATATTCCATCGAAATATGTTCCTGAAGCTTTTGGACATTTGGATCCATTGGGACAACTTCGCTACCACCTGCAAGATCATCATCCCAATTTGGCCCCCATTCTGGTTTATCAATATACTTACCAGTGATCATTGATTTAGGACGTGCAACAGGCAAATTCTCTTTCTTTGGACTTTGATGAAGATGCTCAAAATCGTATGTCCATGGTTCATAAAAATCAGTAATTCCGGCCATATTTGGATTGTAAAAAATGTTAGCCAATTTTGAAATAGGTCCCCCTGCTTTTAAATGCAGCTTTCCATTTTTTAATATCCAACCACCTTTGTAACGATCCGTATTTTCCCACTCTTTTGGGTAACCAGGTCCTGGACGTGTTTCGACATTGTTATACCATACGTATTCCATACCTGGTCGATTTGTCCATGTATTTTTACACGTTACAGAACAAGTATGACAGCCAATACATTTATCAAGGTGCATAACCATAGCAACTTGTGCTTTAATTTTCAAGCCAATCGACCTCCTTCAATGGTCGGATAATCGTCATCGTGTCCCTCTGACTTCCAGTTGGTCCGTAGTAATTAAATCCATAACTTAGTTGTGAATACCCTCCAATCATGTGTGTCGCTTTTGGATAAATTCTCGTTACACTGTTATGTGTTCCCCCACGTTTTTTATTAATCGTACTTCCTGGTACTCCCATCGTTCGGTCCTGTGCATGATACATATAAGCTGCACCTTGAGGCATACGGTATGTTAGAACAGCTCTAGCCACAACAACGCCATTACGGTTGTACACTTCAATCCAATCATTATCCTTAATACCAACTGATGCTGCATCCTTTTCGTTAAGCCATACAGTCTGCCAGCCTCGGAATAATTGTGCCATGTTAGTCGTATCCGTAAACATCGTATGAATTCCCCATTTTTGATGAGGTGTCAAATAGCGAAGGACTAGTGATTTCTCGGTATTTTCTACTTCTTTTTCACCTTTAATAAAAGGACCCTTTGTAATCGGTGGTAGATATAAAGGAAGTCCTTCGCCGAAATCTAACATTACCTCATGATCAAGATAAAAGCTTTGTCTACCTGTCAATGTATGCCACGGTATATGAAACTCCTTATTTACCGTAAACGGAGAGTAACGGCGATTATCATTCTCCAGACCACTCCAAACCGGTGTAGATATTGCCTGACGTGGTTGAATCGTTAAGGCGTCCAACGTATAATCCTCTTCTTCACGTCCTGCAGAAATATGTTCTAGTGATTTTCCTGTCTTTTCCTCCATTGATTTCCATCCCTCAACAGCACGTTTACCATTTGTTGCGCCGGACATAAGAAGAATCGCATTTATTGCTTGTTTATCTGAATGTAAATCTGGCTGACCTTTTCCAATTCCCTCACGCTTCGATATTCCCAGACGGTCAAGTAATTCTTTGTAGACTTTTTCCCCTGGTATTCGAACACCCTTCGTTCCATAGCCGTTTTTGATATTCGGTCCAACAGTTGTCCACATATCAAATACATTCGGATAATCTCGTTTTATGATATTGAAGTTTGGCATCGTTTTACCCGGAATTCCATCCACTTCACCTTTTCGCCAATCTTTGACTTTTCCAAAAGGTTGTGCAATTTCATTAATCGTATCATGTGCGAGAGGTGACATAACTAAGTCTTCATGTGCAGGCAGGTGCTCTTTAGCAAGTTCAGAAAAACATTTGGCAATTTCTCGGAAGCAGTCCCAATCACTTTTTGTATCCCACGGGGGTGAAATAGCTGCATTGAATGGGTGAACAAATGGATGTAAATCAGTACTACTAATATCGTACTTTTCATACCAGGTCGCTGCAGGTAGGATAATATCTGAGAAAAGACCGGAACTAGTCATACGAAAATCCATACTAACAAATAAGTCTGTTTTGCCTTCAGGTGGTTTTTCAGTAATATTGACATCCTCAGGTTGCCATGACTGTTCTATATCTGAAAGCACCGAGTCATCTGAACCGATTAAGTGCTTCACAAAGTACTCATGACCTTTTCCACTGTCGCCTAAGAGGTTCGAACGCCAGTTAAAAAAGACTCGTGGAAAATTTCGTGGATCATTTGGATTTTCAATGGCCCAATCTAGGGTTCCATCTGTAAGCTGTTTAGCTACATCTTTTATAAGTTCGTTGTCATCACTATTACGTGCACGAGCGTCTTTCATAACATCTAATGAGTTTTGTGAAAACTGCGGAAAGCTTGGTAACCAACCTAAACGTGCAGATAGTGCATTAAAGTCAGCTGGGTGTTTATTCGTGTATTTACTTCCCCACTCTGTTTCTTCCTCGTTTTTCTCATATTCATAGCGAAATTGTTCCGTAACAAAATAAAAGAACGACGTACCATTCATGAAACGTGGAGATTTTACCCAATCATTCGCAAATGCAATTTGAGAGAATCCTTCCAAAGGGCGCACTTTTTCTTGTCCAACATAATGAGCCCAACCGCCACCATTTACACCCTGAGAACCGGTTAATAAAACGAGATTTAGAATTGCACGATAAATTTGATCACTATGAAACCAATGGTTCGTGCCACCACCCATAGCAATCATTGATTTCCCTTTCGTACGGGCAGCATTATCAGCAAATTCTCTGGCAACTTGGATAACATGAGATTTATTCACACCAGTTATGCTTTCCTGCCAAGCCGGTGTGTAAGGTTTATTTGAATCATTATAATCTGAAGGATAATCTCCATTTAGTCCTCTACTGATACCAGTATGAGCTAGCATCAAATCATAAACAGTCGTAATTGTTAATTCGTTACCATATTGATCCTTAATATGTTTAGCTGGAACACCGCGTTCAACAGTTCCACCCTCTTTTTCTGCAAAATGAGGGAATTCTACCATAGCAATTTCATCAGCTTCGTTAAGAAAACTTAGTTTCGGATTAATTTCAATTCCATCTTCATTCTTTAAATCAAGATTCCATTTGTTACCTTTATCCCAACGTGAGCCTTGGCTCCCATTCGGAATAGAGAAATTATTCGTATTCTCATCCCACACAACTGTTTTCCACTCACCTAGTTCATATTGATTAGAAAAATCAGACGCCCTCAAGAAACGATCTGAACGATAACTACCATTCTTTTTATTCAATATGATTAAATAAGGTAAATCAGTATATTGCTTTGCATAATCTATAAAATAAGGTGTCTCTTTATCAACATAAAATTCTTTTAAAATGACGTGTGTCATCGCCATTGCAAGCGCACCATCAGTTCCTGCCTTTGCTGGTAGCCATATATCAGCAAACTTATCATATTCTGCATAATCAGGACTAACACCCACTACTTTCGTTCCGTTGTATCTTGATTCAACCATAAAGTGTGCATCTGGTGTTCTCGTTTGTGGAATATTCGTTCCCCATATAATGAAATACTTGGAGTTATACCAATCACCGCTTTCAGGGACATCAGTTTGATCTCCCCATACCTGCGGGGAAGCGGGAGGTAAATCAGCATACCAATCATAGAAACTGAGGATTGTACCTCCGATTAATGAAAGAAATCTTGTACCACCAGCATAGCTAACCATTGACATAGCTGGTATTGGACTAAAACCAACAATTCGATCTGGACCATATTTTTTGATCGTATAAATAGTAGAAGCGGCGATCATTTCACAAAGATCTTTCCAAGTTCCACGGACAAATCCACCTTTGCCTCGTGCTTTAACATATTGTTCACGCTTTTTAGGATTGGAGACAATATTTTCCCAAGCTTGAACTGGATTACCCGTCTGCTCTAATTCATTTTTCCATAATGCGTAAAGATCTCCACGTACATAAGGATATTTCACACGAGTTGGGCTATATGTATACCATGAAAAACTCGCACCACGAGGACACCCTCTCGGTTCATAATCAGGAAAATCATCACCCGTTGACGGATAATCAGTTTGCTGAGTTTCCCATGCGATAATCCCGTCTTTCACATGAATTTTCCAACTGCAAGATCCCGTACAGTTCACACCATGTGTTGAGCGCACTACTTTATCATGCTGCCATCGTCTACGGTATACATCTTCCCCCTCACGTGGACGAGGGCTTTCTTCTGTCCACCCGTCATTGATACGCTCACCACGCTTTAAATGTTTAAGAGCTTGTAGAAATTTATTTTGCTTCTTTTCCATCTATGCTTCCCTTCCCTTTCAGGTTATCACCTATTGGATTAAAATCTTCTCCCAAAAGTCGAAACGAATCTTTACCAGCTTGTAATTCCTCTAGAAACACATTCCAATTCATAGCATTTGCAGCAGCTAAAATAAGACGTTGTAAGGAATTCATATCATTAATATCATAGATTTTTTCTATAATTTCTCCGGATATCTCTCCAAATCTCATACGTAACACAGCAATTAAATCCTCACGGTCATCAATCAACATTGCATCCGTTTCAAATGAAAACAATGATCTTTTCAGCTCCTTCTACAGTTTGATCATTTTATAATAATCTTGCATTAACTGAGTCTTGCATCGCTTTGCTGTTTCCTCAAAAAAATGAATGACTTCTTCACCTGGGTGCATCGCTTGCTCAAAGCCTACAAATGTTGTTGCTGCATGTGAAAAAGATTGAGAAAATTTTAATATGACATCATAGCCATTTTCTTTTTTCAATATTGTTCCTTGAATGTCGAAAGGATGGATATGATACTTTTCAAATACTCCAAGCATCTGTTTATATAATGTTGGGAGCTCAAAACGTAATAATCTTTCTTCTACTATGTTATTTTCATTCATACTTATCCTCACTCTATATTCCCTTATTTTTCCTTGCTTATCATTCGTTATTTGATAGAAGATTATTCATTTCATCTTCATTATGTATTTCATCAATAACAATAAGACTATCTATTAACATAATCATCCGGTCATCAAGTTCTTTTGCTTGCAATCTTTCTTTCATTTCTTCCACAATACGACGCATAAGATCATGATCACGAGTAAGTTGAATAACGGTTTTCTCCATTTCTTGGTTTTCCTTGACGATATCCTTATATAATCCTTCTTCCTCAGACTCCGCATGTTTTAATGTCCGTGATTCCCAATGTTCAATTATTATTTCAGCAATCTGAACTGCCTTTTCCTTTTGATCTTTATGTAAACATTTGTAAAATAACTCTCTTAACTCCCTTGCTTCATTAAGAGCTGCTTCATGAATGGAAGAATGTGCATCTCGCTTTTTTAAACTAGGTCCTGACAATTACTTCACTTCCCTTCTGGTAATTAAAATAGATAATCAGATATACCTTAAATATTAAAGTTTGAAACTATTTCTATAAGCTTATCCATATACATTTTTTTTAAACTTCTTTGTCATGTTCTCGTTGGAGTCCATACATAAAAATGAATACATAAAGAACTCAAAAAAAGCCTAAGTTCTCTATGCATTCAAGTTACTTCCTCTCTTCTGTCAAATCGCTAAACAATCCGACATAGTATTTTACTTCTTCAGCTTCATTTTGCACTGCACTAATGGTGAGCCACTCTAAATAGATCTCATTATTCTTTCTTTTATTCATAATTTCACCCTGCCAATATCCATTAGCACGAATATTTTCCCACATTCTACGATAAAAGCTCGCATCGTGTAGTCCTGACCTTAAAATACTTGGAGTTTTTCCAATCACTTCTTTAGGTTGATAGCCTGTCACCCTCGTAAAAGCAGGATTCACCTTTTTAATAATTCCTTCTGTATTCGTAACCATCATTCCTTGTGCGACGCTTTCGATAATTTTTGTTTCTAAGTTCAGTTTTTCAAGATAATACATCCAGACAATAATAACAAAACTTACAAGTGAAAATTGTGCTAATGCCATAAAACCTATCGCATAATGTCCTGTTACATTAAATACTAATGATAGTACTAACGGTGGGAAAAAACCTCCTATTCCTCCCATAGCTGATACAATTCCGTTAACAATTCCTGCTTGCTTAGAAAAATAATAAGGAACAAGTTTAAAGATTGTTCCATTTCCAATCCCAGCACAGAAAGCAACAGTTAAGCACCCTATCGTATACAATGTAATCGTTGGCGAAAAGGATAAGAGCACACCAGAAAATGTTAATCCACCAAAAACAAATAATAAAATGAAAAATGGATTAAACTTATCACCTAACCAACCACCTACTGGTCGTAAAAAGGTTGCGATTGTAATAAAACCAGCTGTACGCATTCCAGCATCTACTGGAGTCAATTGAAAGTTTGAAACTAAAAAATTTGGAAGATAGACTGTAAAGGCAACAAATGAGCCAAATGTAATAAAGTAAAAGAAACTTAAAAACCAAAGTTTTTCGTTTCGATAGACAGCCTTAATTTGCTTTCCTAAAGGAGTGTTTTCTCTAGGTTCTTTTGAATCACCAAGAAAAAAATTTAAAATAGCAAAAATAAGAAGAGGTATTAGAAAAAGTCTTACAGTTGTAACCCAACCAATTGAATTTGCTAATATCGGAGCTGCAAATGAAGTAATTGCTGTACCAATATTTCCAGCACCATAAATTCCATTAATAAACCCATGTCTTTCTTTTGGATAATATTTTGGAAGTGAAGTTACACCTATCGAGAAGGTTGCACCACCAATTCCAAGTACCAAACCGCCAATAACTAGATCAGCAAGTGAATCAGAAATGCTAATATAAAAAACTGGGAAGAGTAATAGTAAAAAACTAAGGACAAAATTGATTCTTGCTCCAAAACGATTTGTCCAATATCCCAATAGAATCCTCATTAAAGATCCTAATATCACAGGGACTGCCGTAACCAATGCAACTTCATTATCAGATAATGTAATATCCTTTTTTATATTTGGCATTAAGGAAGAGATTAATACCCAAACCATAAATCCAACAATGAGACTAGAGGCTTGAAGAGGCAATTGCCATTTTTTTTTATTCATCTTATAAATTTTCTCCTTTCAAAGAGACCCTTTACTGTGGATTGTATTTAGTTTTTGGCAACATCGAAGATTTATTCCTTAATTAATTCAATCTCTGTATTCTTTAAGAAGATATGAATTCTTGATAAAGAAGCGAATATCCTATACTTCATCACAATACATATAGAATATGAAAGTTGATGAATTGTAATTTTTTTATAAATTAACAGAACATTGCTACCATGGTCTGTATACCTATCCACTTTAAAGAAATAATAGTGGAATTTTTAACAACTACAGATGTTATTTATTTATCCCGCTATTCGCAGGCAGTAACCCTCCCACTTTATAAGAATATCTTTCATCATTTAAATATTAATGGAATATCCAATTATACTCATGTTAAGTTAAATGCTAATGTTACAACGATCCAACATTCTTATTTTATTAAACCCTTTATTGATTCATAATTTGGTACAAGTAGGCAGTTTTATTCTCATAATGATGTTCACGCAACTAAAACATTGACTACCAAGCTAACACTCCCCCTTTCCAATGCACTTATCTCATGAAACAAGTAGCGTGCGTAATATTGCCCTATGTACATCAGATGAAATTATCGTTAATCAAACAAAATTCTAATTCGTGAAAAATCATTGTTTTTAGTGAAATAGTCTCACCAAAGGTATTAGTAAGGCAGTTAAAATTGAAATTAACATTGTACTTTCTAAATCTACATCAATTAGACTTTCGATGATCTAATTACAATAGTAGGATTTATACAGAGAATTTCATCTAATGTTTATTCGCGCCCTGAAATGGTTATAAATATTAAGCTTTAAAGGGAGAGGTTTTTATTGAAATTAAATAAGACGGTATATGATCACTTTAACCGTCCCCTTCGTGATTTACGAATTTCTGTTACAGACAAATGTAACTTTCGCTGTACGTATTGTATGCCAGCAGAGATATTTGGAACAGATTACCCTTTTTTAAATAAAGACGAACTTCTATCATATGAGGAAATAGAGCGCCTCACAAAAATTTTCGTTCATTCTCTGGGCGTACAAAAAATTAGAATTACAGGTGGTGAACCACTAATGAGAAAGGATTTACCTGAACTTATTAAAAAAATAAATCAAATTAACGGCGTGAAAGATATTAGCATGACAACAAATGGTTACTTTCTGTCTAAACATGCATATGCATTAAAAGAGTCCGGATTAAAACGTGTATCCATTAGTCTAGATTCGTTAAACGACGAAGTATTTGGAAGTATAAATGGTCGAGGAGTTACTGTAAAAACTGTGCTGGATGGAATTGATGCAGCAGCTGCAGCTGGTTTAAAAGTGAAAATTAATATGGTTGTAAAGCGTGGTATGAATGATCAAGAAATTATTCCAATGGCTAAATATTTTCTTGAAAAAGGCCATATTTTAAGATTTATTGAATATATGGATGTTGGGAATACTAATAAATGGAATCTTAAAGATGTTTATCCCAAAGAACAAATAATTAAAGACATCCATCAAGTAATACCTGTTGAGGCAATTGATCCGAACTACACAGGTGAAGTAGCTACTCGTTATCGGTATGTAGGAACAGAATCTGAAATCGGTATCATATCATCTGTTTCAAATGCATTCTGTTCAACATGTACTCGTGCCCGCCTTTCTGCAAATGGAACATTGTATACGTGCTTATTTGCAGAAAACGGTTATGAATTACGCGATTTTATAAGATCCAACCAATCAAACGAAGAACTAACAGAGCTTCTTCAAAACATATGGTTTAGAAGAAAAGATCGTTATTCTGTTGAACGAAGCGAATCTTCTACTGAACGTAAAAAAATTGAAATGTCCCATATTGGAGGATAATGTGGAAATAGATTCAGGTAAAGGATGTTGACGGTACTCCATTCACATCAGTTTTTTTGTTTACATATATGATAATTCATTCCTCGAACCGTTCGCATATCAACTTTTACTTTGGTATTCGTCTCATCCACTTGCCAAAAATCATTTGTTGGTGAGTGGATGACAACACATCCTTGTATCTAATTCCGGACCGTATTGATGAACGTTTTCTCTCTTTGTTTTCACTTGGCATGGGGCAGGAAAAGGATCTCACCGCTTCTATGCATGGCCGGATGCTCTCTCCCACCTAAAAAGAAGGGTTTTATGTCGGTTTTTTAATTTATATTTATATAGTTCAGTATAACCTATCCATCTACTCTATATATTCTCTAAAGGCTAACTTATTTTTAACTATTAGTCGCTTATTTCCAATTAATGTTATAAGCCCTAAGTCTTCAAATTTACTAAATTTACGACTGATTGTTTCCCTTGTCACCCCTATATAGTTTGCAATTTCTTCTCGTGTCAACGGTAAATTTATAAGTATTCCTTTATCAGTATCCTCCCCGTACCTTTCGCAAAATTCTAGAATTATATAGGCAATTCTAACTTCTGGATTATTTGTTGCAAGATTTTGAGCTAAATTTTCTGTATGTGCTAACCGTTTTGTAACGGTTTTCAGCAACTTTAATGCAATACCTGGATTCCGCTCCATTATATGATCCATATTATCTTTTGTTAACATACAAATTTTTGTATCTTCCATAGCATACGCACTAAAATTACTCTTCTCATCACAATTAAATATGTTTAATTCACAAAAGCACTCTCCACTCGTTAAAATATGTAAAATTTGCTCTTTCCCTTGAATGGTTAATTTAGATAGCTTTACTTGTCCTTTATTAATAATAAATAATGTGTCTGATTTCTCTCCTTCATGAATTAATGGTTGTCCCTTTTTAAATTGCTTATGTTTTGTCATCGAAGCTATTTTTAAAATTTCTTCATCAGATAGGGATTTAAAAATTAGAACTTTTCTTGGACAAGGCTTCACTAGATTTTTATGATAACAACGCTCTTTCATATTACTTTACCTCACCTAACTTTAAATATATTACATAAAGTGAAACTTTAATCAGTAGGTTTTTTCTTCATCCCCACTAATCAGTAACCCTCACCAATTGGACATTTACGGGTAGTTATCTCCATCTATATTCTTTAAATACGGGGGGCTTACTGCCCGTGCATAGCGGGATAAAGTATCTTCGCACCTAAATTATTATATCTTTTCCAAAGGACCACACCAGTGACCCAAGTCACATAAGAAAACGTTTTCTATATAAATTCATTTTTATTTTTTGACATATAAGCCGCGGCTATAGATAACAAAAGGTGACCGGCACTCGTTTTCTCTCTTTGTTTTCACTATGTCTGGGCAGGAAAAGGGGCTGACCGCTTCTATGCATGGCCGGATGCTCTCTCCCACCTAAAAAGAGGGGTTTTATGTCGTTTTTTAAATTTGTATTTATATATACAAAAAAGGTAACGAGAAATTATTTAATATTCTCGTTACCTTTTTCTTTTTATTCTTCTACTGGTGCAAAGTGTTCAGTATCTTCTCCACATACTGGACATACCCAATCTTCTGGTAAATCTTCAAAACTTGTTCCTGGTTCTATATCTTCATCTGGATCTCCAATTGCTGGATCATAAATATAACCACATGGTAAACAAATATATTTTTTCATTATCATGTCCTCTTTCTATATATTAAATTAAGATTTTAGTTTCTCTATAAATCCATTTTGACTTTTCGAGATATAAGCCGCGACTATGGATAACAAAAGGTGACCGGCACTCGTTTTCTTTCTTTGTTTTCACTATGTCTGGGCAAGAAAAGGATCTGACCGCTTCTATGCATGGCCGGATGCTCCCTTCCACCTAAAAATAAGGGTTTTATCTCGGTTTTTTAATTTGTATTTATATTTTTTACCTTGCTCATTATTTCACTTATATTCGTATTTTTCATATCAATCTCTTCCAATGATACTTGTTTTTCAATAGCAGACTTGTAAGGAATGGATGCAGCAACTCCTTCTAATGAGATGACACCTACTATTTTATTATCCTTGATAAATAACCTTGTATACTTCTCTTTCCCATCTTCTTCAACGATAGTTGTATCACATTGTTTTTCATCAACGAATCCAATTGAGAATAAAGATACATCGAATGCATTAAAGATAGTAGTTGGAATTGCTTTCTTGTAAATTGCAGGATTAGAAACCATATTACTTCCTGCAATTTTCCCTTGATCCATTGCGCGTCCCCATAGTCCGCCAATTTCACCATTTACTTCTGCTACATCCCCAGCAGCATATACAGATTCCACATTCGTTTCCATCTTCTCATTGACAACAATACCTCTATTTACATGAATAGGCGTATTATTTGCTAAAGAAATGTTAGGATTGACTCCAATTGAATAAACAACACTATCACAATCTATTAATTGTTCACCGTTCACTTTAATTCCAGTTACTTCTTCTTCTCCAAGAATAGAATCAATAGTCGTATTTACATATACCTTTACTCCGGCACTTTCAATTTTTTGTTTTAATAGAAGAGACATTTTTTCATCTAATTGTCTTCCCATTAGTGTAGCGGCAACTTCTACAATAGATACTTTTTTACCAGCTTTCATGATAGACCAAGCTGTTTCTAATCCTTGTACGCCCCCACCAATGTTTACAACATGCTTTTTATCTTCTAAACATGCTTTAAAGTTATCTGCTTCATGCATGTCTCTAATAGTAAAGACATTTTTTTTATTTATTCCATCTACTGGTAGCCTTCTATTATTTGCACCTGTACAAATTAATAATTTGTAATAAGAAATTTTTTCATTATTTGATGTAACAATATGTTGCTGCTCTGTATCAATTTTTACTACCTTTGTATTTGTGAAAACTGATATATTATTATTTTGGTACCATTTTTCTTTTTTGATTAAAACTTTTTCACTATGTAAATCTGAATATAGCTCTTTTGATAGTTTAATTCTGTTATAGGGTAAAGATGATTCTTCACCAAAAATGAATATATTTGAATCCTTGTCATGGTCTCTAACTATTTTTGCAGCATTTACAGCAGCTACTCCGCTTCCGATAATAACAAAATTCTTTTCCATGTTTTCACCTACGTTTTTCTATTAAATATATAAAATCCATTTTGATTTTTCGACATATGAGCCGCGGCTATGGATAACAAAAGGTGACCGGCACTCGTTTTCTCTCTTTGTTTTCACTATGTCTGGGCAGGAAAAGGATCTAACCGCTTCTATGCATGGCCGGATGCTCTCTCTCACCTAAAAAGAAGGATTTTATGTCGGTTTTTTAATTTGTATTTATATAGAACTTAATAATAAATCTGTGACAAATGTTGTTGCATGTTTGATTCGTTTTGTTTTCTCTTCATCCTTTGGAGAGAATCTTACACGAATAGGGAATTTAACGTGAGTCATACCTGTAGATTTAATAACGTTTGATGTACTTTGTACATTCATGTTTGTTTTATTTAGGTAATCTTGTACTACCTCAATTGCTTCACCACTCCAACCATATGATCCGAATGCAGCTGCAATTTTCCCTTCTAAGTTTATTTCTGTCATTTCTTTTAAAATTTCTTCTAAGTTTCCAATCATATCTCCATATTTAGTTGAAGATCCAATGAAGACTGCATCTGCTTCTTGAATACTCTCTATAATTTCATATTTATCTGATTTTTCAGTGTTGAATACTGTTACATTAATGTTATCTGCTTCGAATATTTCTTTGATAATATTTGCTATTTTTTTCGTATTGTTTTTAATTGTTGTATATACGATTGTTACTTTTTTACCTTGGGTTGTATCCTTGCTCATTTCTTCATATAAATCGATATATTTTTGTACATCTTGACGTAAAATGTATCCATGAGATGGAGCGATCATTTGTACATCTAAATCTTTTAATGCTTCTATTAACGTTCTAACGTATCTTCTATGTGGATGCATAATTGCATTATAGTAGCCAATAAAATCTTCTGTAATATCTACATTCGCTTCATCGCTAAAAATTTCATTATTCGCTACGTGCGTACTAAAGATATCACATGGGAATAAAATTTTATCTTCTACGCAATATGTAATCATCGTTTCTTCTGTATGGAGATATGGGGTTTCTTTAAATTTCAATGTTTTTCCGCCAATATCTAATGTGTCACCATCTTTTACAACTAAGAAATTTCTATTATGCAGCTTATACATTTCTTGTAACTCAGGTACTGCAATTTCTGTGCATACAATTGTAGCATTCGTAGCTCTTGATGCTAATGCTGCTAAACCACCTGAATGATCGGGTTCTGAATGATTCACTACTATATATTGAATTTCTTGTGGATCAATTAATTCACTTAAATATTCTACAAATTCTCTTCCAAACTCTATGTCAACTGTATCAATCACTGTTGGTTTTTCAGTTTTTAGAAGATACGCATTATAAGTTGTTCCTTTTGCTAAGATTAAACGATGAAACGGAACTTCCCTATTATCAATCTTCCCTACCCAATATATATCTTCTGTTAGCTTAATTTCTCTATTCATATTTTTTAATTCCTCCTGATTGTTATCTCTTAACAACACATTTATTATAAAAATTTTCCTAAGATAAAAAGAGGACTTGAATCACATTTTGCAAAAACAAATAAAAAAATACTTTAGTAAATGAAAATCTTTTTCTTTACTAAAGTATTTTTTATTACATATTTATTTTGTAGCCACAAGAACTAAAGCTGGTCCATTCGGTGAATAAGCTACTTTCTCAAAACTGGCATAAGCTTCTACGGACTGAAAACCACACTCTTTTAATATAGGCAGTAATTGTTTTTTTATAATAGGATATAACGGAATACTAGTTGATAATTCTTTATCATCTACATAAATCCATTTTGATTTTTCGACATATAGCCGCGGCTATGAATAACAAAAGGTGACCTGCACTCGTTTTCTCTCTTTGTTTTCACTATGTCTGGGCAGGAAAAGGATCTGACCGCTTCTATGCATGGCCGGATGCTCTCTCCCACCTAAAAAGAAGGGTGTTATGTCGGTTTTTTTATTTGTATTTATATACATTCAATGTTGCAATAAATAATACTCTTTCTCCCTCTAACGTATAATCACGCTTAAATGAGAAATGTTCCTTCTTAAGCACTGGAAATATGAAGTTTTTTTATCTAATACTTTTTCAAAATTTACAATTTGATGGTTGGAAAGTTAATGGACAATAAAGAGCTTGCTTTAATAATTGTAAGTTACATAAAGGCTTTGACTAATAATATTGTTGAAATAAAAAAATAAATGGAATTTAAGGTCTCCAAAACGCCCACTTTTAAAATCGAAATATTTCTACCATAAAGGAGTATGGATCGTACCAAACTTGGTATAAAGGCAATGGTAAACCACGGTGATACAATTAAAGTAGCAATTACAAGTAAAGAATGATACCCCCATGAAACAAAGCGATACGTTGGATTCTTTTTTTCACGAATCATCGTTTTTACATAAAACGTACTTCCCATAAAATATAAAAATGATATAGTCGCAATCACCCATATCTTCTCATCAACTGTTTTCATTGTGAAATAATAACTAATTATTCCCCCTATACAAAACAAAATAATAGCACATATATCATTTAATAAAGCTCGTTCGTTTTTTTGACGAGAATAATAAATATTTATGAAAAAACATGGAATCATGATAATAGAAAAGAACACAATACGCCATTCATACATAAGAGCAATGATCGCACATACAAAGGCCACACTAAAATAAAGAAAGAAACAATGTAAGTAATACTTCTTTCGTGGTTGTTTTACGTACATTAATAAAGGATACGTGGCTAAATATACAAACAGCCATGCTAAAAAGAGTGGTATGTGATACCACGTCCCTTTACCAATTAAAATCCCCAAAACAAATGGAATAAGCAACATTCCCCATGCTCCATGCTGCTTTGGAATAATTAACTTCATTCTTTCAACACCTCACACTCAAAATTTTTTATCAACAATGTCATATACTGATACTTACAAAAAAATTCATATGATGAACTCTATAAAGTGAAACTTTTATCAGTGGGGATTTTCTTCATCCCCCACTGATTATTAGCCCTCACCAATCGGGCTTTTACGGGCAGTTTATCCCTCCACCTATCTTCTTTTGTTTCCTTAGAATCTTGAGGTGGGAGTATTACTGCCCGCAAATAGCGGGGGAAAATTTTGTAGAAGTGATATTTCAAATAGTTTTTTCATAATAATTTGCTACTGAATCAAACAAAGAGCTTGAGAACAATGTCTATATAGAATAAATTCCCCATACTCTCTCTTCCATTAAGGATAAACTACGCTGAAAAAGGATACTGTGAATAAAATCACTGCATTATGTTTTTATACCTTTTATTTTATAAAGTGAAACTTTTATCAGTGAGGGGTTTTTTCATCCCTCGCCTAACTTCCTTGCTCCCGCTGAATTTTGAGGTGAGGGTATTACTGCCCGCGAATGGCAGGATAAACCTATTAAGTTCTAAAGCAATATCCACAAAAATCATTTAATAGACAATACTAGTTTATTAAAAACAATTCACATTTCCCATATATACGAATCATTAATTTTATATTGTTTTATAAGTACTATACTTTTTTGATATCCTTGCAAAACAATTCTATATGTAGTATTATTTCAACGTCACAAACACTACATATCGATAAGGAGTGGATCGAATGAATCCATCAAGTAGAATAAAAAAACAACCGTGGGATAATTTATGGACAACATTTAACACTATTGTACAGGATAACGATCAAGATTTAATGCAAGAAAATGCAAATGTCGACGGTCGGTCTCCAATGGGAATGATGGGAACATTTGCATCTGAGAGTGCAAAATATTATGCGATGGAACAATTACTTTCTGAACAAGTGAAAAAAGCGATAGATCAAAATATTTTATATCCGCACGATTTAGATTTTTATGCAACGGGTACGACAACATGCTCACAAATTCCATTAGCACAAATACTAGAAAAAGGGTTTCATACAGGTCATGGACATATGCGACAACCACAAGATATCAAAAGTGCGTTGGCGCTCTCTTCTATTATTTTTCAGGCAAATCAAAATATGCAGCACGGTGGACAATCCTTTGCACTGTTTGATATGGATTTAGCACCCTATGTGAGAAAAACGTTTGAAAGAAATAAAAAACGTTTAGAGACGTACCCATTAACAGCCGAGCAAGTAGAAGAGTTTGCGTGGAGAGAAACAGAAAACGATACGTATCAAGCTTGCGAAGCGTTTATTCATAATTCTAACAGCATGCATAGCCGCGGTGGTGGACAAGTACCGTTTGTTTCTATTAACTACGGAACGGATACATCAAAAGAAGGAAAATTGCTAATTAGACAGTTATTACGAGCAACCCAAGCTGGGTTAGGAAAAGGAGAAACACCAATCTTTCCAATTCAAATCTTTAAATTAAAAAAAGGTGTGAATTTTGAAGAAAGCGATCCGAATTATGATTTATTTGAACTAGCATTAGAAACGACAGCGAAACGATTATTTCCTAATTTTTCGTTTTTAGATGCACCATTTAATGCAATGCATTATGATGGTCGCCCTGAAAGTGAAGTGTGCTATATGGGCTGTCGTACCCGTGTGATGTCTAATATTCATGGAGAAGAAACAGCCATTGGAAGAGGAAATTTATCGTTTACGTCTATTAACTTAGTAAAGTTAGCATTAATAAGTGACTCAAAAGAAGTATTTTTTGAAGCATTGAATCATTATGTAGATCTCGGCATTCGCCAGCTACTAGAAAGATTTGCTTACCAATCTACAAAAAAAGCAAGGGATTTTCAGTTTTTATATTCACAAGGAGTATGGCGCGGTGGTGAAAAACTTCAACCAGAAGATTCTGTTGCTGAAATTTTGAAACAAGGTACGTTAAGTATCGGCTTTATTGGTCTGGCAGAATGTTTAGTTGCGCTAACAGGAAAACATCATGGAGAAGACGAAGAATCATGGAATCTAGGATATGAAATTGTTACATATATGAGAAAGAAAATGGAGCAAGCAACGGAAGAATATCAATTGAATTTTTCATTAGTCGCAACCCCTGCGGAAGGATTATCAGGAAAGTTTATAAAAAAAGATCGAGATGAATTCGGGATCATTAGCGGTGTAACAAATCATAACTATTATACAAACTCATTTCATATCCCGGTTTACTACTCCATTCAAGCGCTTGATAAAATTCGTTTAGAAGGACCGTTTCATACACTTTGTAACGGCGGTCATATTACATATATTGAATTGGACGGAGCAGCAATTCATAATCAAAAAGCATTAAAGCAAATTGTGCAGGCAATGGCGCAACATGGAGTTGGATACGGCTCTATTAATCACCCGGTGGATCGCTGTAAATGCTGTGGCTATAATGGAGTGATTGAGAATGAATGCCCAGGCTGCGGGAATGAAGATGAACACCATATTGAAAGAATCCGCCGTATTACTGGATACCTTGTCGGGGACATGTCGAAATGGAACAGTGCGAAGCGTAGTGAAGAAGCGGATCGAGTGAAACATAAATGAGAGTAATGAATATTATTCATGATAGTGTTGTAGATGGAGAAGGACTTCGGACAGTTGTGTTTTTTGCGGGCTGTCCGCATCATTGTTTTGGCTGTCATAATCCAAAATCTTGGAATCTTTGTAATGGTACTGAGATGAGTGCAGAAGAAATTATAAAAGAGATCGCAACAAATTCGCTGACTGATGTAACATTTTCAGGTGGAGATCCATTTTTTCAAGCTGCCGAAGTGAAAAAAGTGGCAAAGGCTGTGAAAGGTTTGAAAAAGAATCTATGGATTTACACTGGTTATACGTTAGAAGAGATACAGAATTCGCGAAACAACGATATGATAGAGTTGTTACATTATGGAGATGTTTTAGTTGATGGAAGGTTTGAACTCGAAAAAAGAGATTTGACACTTCCATTCCGCGGGAGCTCCAATCAACGTATTATAAGATTAAAACAAAAACCATCTATTTGAATATATTATCTCTTAAATAAACTAAGAAAAGACATAGATTGTATTTATAAAGTGAACCTTTTATCAGTGGGGGTTTTCTTCATCCCCCGCCTATCTTCTTTGTTTCTCTCTGAATCTTGAAGTGAGAGTATTACTGCCCACGAATAGCGGGATAAAATTACTGATGATGAAATTAACACATTACAAGTGATATATATCACCACGTGGATGCAAAATTATTGATATTCTTAATCCAGATACTAAATTTAAACTTTATGGAGGCATTCATATGGAACATACATTTACTGAGACTTCTGTTATTGGTGAGATTGTTACAAAATTTCCAAAGGCTAGCGATCTTTTTAAATCATATAGAATAGACTTTTGTTGTGGTGGTAATAGACCACTTATCGACGCTATTAATGAAAGAAATTTATCAGCAGAAGAGGTTTTAACAAAGTTAAATACTCTTTATCATGAAACAAAACTATTAAACGAATCGGAAATTGATTGGAAAACTGCTTCTTATAACGAATTGATTGACTATGTTGTGAATAAGCATCATCGCTATTTAAATGAAGAGTTACCACTGTTAAGTCCATACGTGACAAAAGTGTTACGTGTTCATGGAGCAGGACAACCTCATTTAGCTCAAATTCACAAGTTGTTTCATGAATTAAAAACTGAATTAGAGCAACATTTAATTAAAGAAGAAACAGAAGATTTCCCATTAATTTTAGCATTTGAGCAAAATCCAAGCGATGAAAATTATGTAAAATTACGCAAAGTAGTGGATGAATTGGAAAATGAACATAACCATGCTGGCGATATTATTAAAGAACTTCGTAAAATTACAAATGACTTTACTCCTCCAGTAGGTGCTTGTGGTACTTATCGTCTTGTCTATCAGCGACTTGAAGCTCTTGAATCCGATTTGTTCCAACATATTCATTTAGAAAATAATATTTTATTTCCACGTGCAATTGCAAAAGCTTAAATAAGAAAAAAGGTGAACCCTTAACTTGAGAGTTGTGGGGGATAACTTAAAAGGGGGCCATCCCCCTTTTCTTAGTTCCCTTCGTATAAAAAAATGGGACATGAGTAAAAAGTGCTCATGTCCCATTTTTTATACGTTTTTTTTCTGTTTTCGTAATGCTTTTGGAATGTATACACAGAAAGGTTCACTTTCCATGTAATCTCCAGTCATGGCAAAAGCTCTGGAACGAGATCCTCCGCAAACATATCGAAACTCACAAACCCCACACTTTCCTTTATACTTGTCCGGATTACGCAAGTCTTGGAAGACAGGGGAGTTTCGATAAATATCAGCTAGTGGTGTTGTTCGAACATTCCCGGCTTTGATAGGTAATAACCCACTTGGATACACATCTCCAATATGAGAAATAAATACAAAACCGTTTCCATCATTCACCCCTTTTGGAGCACGTCCAAGCCCATTAATCTGCCCCGTCATTCCAGTCATCAATACATCCTGATATTGAATAGCCTGATCTATTTTTTTATTTTCTCTCATTTTTTGTTGAATAACAACACGTCTATAGTGCTGAGCAGCTGTTGTTTTAATATCAAAAGAGACCTTCTTACTTAATTGATATAGCCATTGGAATACCCTTTCATGCTGAGCTGGTGAAATCATATCTGTTTCCTTGCCGCGCCCCGTTGGCACTAAGAAAAATACACTCCAAAGCACACAATCTAATTCCTCTACTAATTTTGCCATATCTTCAAGTACATTCACATTATAATTAGAAACAACAGTATTAATTTGAATAGGAATTTTCAATTCATGCAAATAACGAATCGCATTCATTGTTAATTCAAATGACCCCTCTGTCCCCCTAAAATGATCATGTATTTCAGCTGTTGGCCCATCCAAACTAAATGCCCATCTAGCAAGCCCTACTTCTTTTGCTTTTTGAATCGTTTCTTTCGTAACGTTTGGAGTAGCACTTGGTGTCATGGATACCCGAACACCTTTTTTTATCGCATAATCTGCAATCTCATATACATCCGGACGCATTAACGGATCACCACCGGTAAAAACAAGCATCGGATTATCCATTTCATATATATCATCAATTAGGTTTTTTCCTTCTTCAAATGTTAGCTCAAGAGGATGCCGATGATATTGAGCTTCCGCACGACAATGAAGACATTTTAATTGGCATGCTCTTGTTAACTCCCATATCACAATGAATGGATTTTTGTTAAAATCACGATTAATCAAGATTAAACCCTCCTATCGATTTATATTCTAATTGTAAAGTTATATAGACATTAATGTTGTGAGATACATCACGAATAAAATTCTCATTATAAAGTGAAACTTTTATCAGTGGGGATTTCTTCATCCCCCACTGATCATTAGCCCTCACCAATCGGGCTTTTACGAGCAGTTATCCCCCACCTATTTTCTTTATTTCTATCTGAATCTTGAGGCGGGAGTCTTACTGCCCGCGAATAGCGAGATAAATTTGTAAAAAAATGTTCACACTTTCTATCACAAATGTGATTTTTATTACTGTTTCATTTAACGGCTTGATATAACTTTATTATAGAAGGAATATGCCTGAAATTATTAAGGAGTTGTATATATGAAAGAAGAAATGATTAAAAAACATTTACGGGGAGTCTCCCTCTTTAAAGAACTTTCAGAAGAAGAACTTCAGCCATTTGTGGATATTTCACAAATGCGAATTTATAAAGCGAAGTCATTTGTATTTATGCAGGGTGACATACTTGACCGTGTGTTTTTTATCCACTCAGGTAGGGTGAAAATTCAAAAAACGGATGTAACTGGAAAAGAACAAATTGTTTCTGTGCTTCAAGCTGGAGAAATGTTTCCCCACGCTGGTTTCTTCCGAGAAGGTACCTTCCCCGCACATGCCGAAATACTTGAGTCCGCACAATTAATTGTTACTCCAATCGCTGATTTTGAGAAAATTTTGATTCAGTACCCTGAACTATGTATTAAATTGTTTAAGGTTCTTGGAGAGAAAATTGTGGATCTTCAGAACCGATTAGAAGAACAAATTCTTCATGATACATACGAACAAATTATTATGTTATTACTTCGCTTATGTAAATCAAATGGTACACAGATAAATGATACATATACATTAACGACCCATTTTACAAATCGAGAACTCGCCAATATGATTGGAACATCAAGGGAAACGGTTAGTCGCACAATTAATCAGTTAAAAAGAAAGAAATTAATTCATATTGATGAAAACGGCTGTTTCATTATTATTCCAGAGAAATTAGAAGAAGAAATCATCTGATCGAATACTAATAAATAAAAACCACCTTAATAGTTCAATATTACATAGATAAAGAATAATACGTTCAATAACTAAAGAGAAAAACAAAAAACAGGCTGTCGATAATTTTTTCGTAAGCCTGTTAATCGCTAATTATGATTATCGCTACTTTAAAATAAGAAAATCAGTATCCCCATAATAAATAGATTGGGGGTTCTTTTGTTGAATAAAATTTTCTCTTTATTACAAATAGTATCATTCAATTCTTTCTTTTGAGTTCTATATAAATCCATTTTGATGTTTCGACATATAAGCCGCGGCTATGGCTAACAAAAGGTGACCTGCACTCGTTTTCTCTCTTTGTTTTCACTATGTCTGGGCAGGAAAAGGATCTGACCGCTTCTATGCATGGCCGGATGCTCTCTCCCACCTAAAAAGAAGGGTTTTATGTTGGTTTTTTAATTTGTATTTATATATATCAACACTCCTTTTATGCAACGTACTTTCTTAACGCGACCTAGTTTTCTCTTCAAATTTTCCGCTTGGTTATTTTTATGAGCCTCATTCATTTTAACTCCAATTTTCGATTTTTTAGCAATTCTTTATTTGATTCCCTTATCAAAGTAAGTAAAAAAATTGATTGGATTATTAAAAAATCACACATGTACTTTTTTAAAAAATCTTTTAAAAAGTACATGTGTGATTTACCTCACAACCTATTCATTATCTCTATGTTACATTATTACTGAGAATTAATATCACTTGTTTCCGAGGTGAGAATGATGACAAAGATGATTGATTTTAGTCAAACAGTTTGCGATTTGGCTATCGAATACCCTGAAATCATCCCTATCTTAAAAGAGCTAGGCTTTGAACATATAACGAAACCCGGCATGCTGCAAACGGCCGGCCGTGTGATGACTATTCCAAATGGATGCCGAATGAAGGGAATTTCGTTCGATATAGTAAAAAAAACTTTTAAAAATAATGGATTTAACATTAAAGAATAGAGGAGAGTCCTTATGAGCGAGATAATTAACAATCGTGAACAAGAAAGTATGAATAAATTTGAACGCCAGGCAATCTTAAAGGAGATTATTAAAAATCTTCATAATGGAAAAAGTGTAGAAGAAGTAAAAGCACAATTTGAAGAAGCAGTCGGGAATATTACCGTTGCGGAAATTTCAAAGCTTGAACAGGCACTCATGGAAGAAGAAGGAATTCCAGTGGAAGAAGTACAACGTTTATGCTCAGTGCATACAGCTATTTTTAAAGGTTCCATTGAAGAAATCCATAGATCCGATAAACCCGAAGACGAACCTGGACATCCAATTCATACATTTAAGCTTGAAAACAAAAAAATCGATAAGCTTGTTAACTTCAAGCTTCAACTTCACTATGAACGATTCGAAAAAGAAGATAGTGAAGAAAACGTCTATAAACTAATCGAAGATTTAAATCTGTTGCTGGATGTGGATAAACACTACAGCCGCAAAGAAAATTTACTTTTCCCTTATTTAGAAAAATACGGAATTTACGGACCGACACAAGTAATGTGGGGGATCGATGACGTCATTCGTAACGCCATTAAAGATGTTAAACAAAAATTAACAAACTATAACGGAGATAAAAAGACAGTCTTAGACGGCGTTTACTTTGTCATCCGTGAGGCAAGTGAAATGATTTTTAAAGAGGAAAATATTTTGTTTCCGATGGCACTTCAAACTCTTACGGAAGACGAATGGATTAAAATCGCTCATGAAAGTGAGGAAATCGGCTATTGCTTAACAGGTCCTGCAGGCGTATGGAAACCTGAAAGAAAAGCGATACAAGAGCAGGCTATGTCTGAAGGATTCATTCGTTTAGAAACAGGTATACTATCTTTAAAACAATTAGAGCTAATGTTGAACCACTTGCCTGTGGATATTACGTACATTGATCAGGATGATGTTGTACGCTACTTCTCTCATGGAAAAGAGCGGATCTTTGCTCGCACAAAAGCGATAATCGGCAGAACAGTCCAAAACTGCCATCCTCCAAAAAGCGTTCATGTCGTTGAAAAGCTCTTAGAAGACTTCAAATCTGGAAACAAAGATTGTGAAGATTTCTGGATTAAGTTCAAAGATAAATATGTATACATTCGTTATTTCGCTATACGGAGTGAAGATGGAGAATACATGGGCGCCCTTGAATTCACACAAAATATTAATCCAATTCAAGAAATCCAAGGAGAAAAACGCATTCTCTCATAAGTTGAGATTGTCACAAGTCCCTTGATCTTTCCTCCTTTTGGAATAGTATTTTGCCAATGCAAAAAGACCTTCCGGTGAGATAAGAATTATTGCAAACTTCATTAACAATAATTCTTATAACCCGAAAGGTCTTCTGTGATATTTAAAGCAAAAGTTTCTTACGAATTTAATACTGAAAATACCGATTTTTATCAAGTATACGCATTTACTTATAGTTAATTACATTTCAAAAACTAAATCCTACAATTTATTAAAAGGACCCGTCCATCCTAACTAATTTTTATATAGTATTGGCGAAAGTCTCTTTATATCATATTCCTCTATGCGCCATTGATTTTCTCCATGTTTTTTCATGTTTACAGTTACAACTTCTTCAGTATCAGATGTTTTTGCTTCAGGTAATTGAGATGAAGTGAAATCAAATAAACGTTTCACTAATTCAGGATAAGAAATATTAGGATTCTCATTTCTAATTTTGTTACGCTCACTTTCTACTTTTATTTGCAAGTCAGAAAGCACAATAGGTTTCGATTTTATTTCGACTTCTGCTGTATCGCTTCCTGGGTTTACAGATAATACTTTCGTTTCAAATTTCACATTTTTTTGAAGTGCCGCCTTCAAATTTTTGAAGTAATTTGTAAATGATTGTTCATCAATACTAGAGTAAGTGTAAGAACCTGAAAGGGATGACGTTTTAACTGAGTTTTCTATCATGCTTGCAAATTGCTTACCATCTTCACCTGTTAATTCATTCATTTTTTCTAAATCTTTATCGTAAAAACCCGCATTTAAGTATGCAGCTAACGCTTCAGCTGGTCTATTCAAATCTTTCGCCTTCTTCACTAGCTCTTTACCATCAATTGTAAAATTAGTTTTCTCTAGTTTTTCTTTATCTGGATCCACACGATATTTTTTGTATTCAAGTTCATAGGAAGGTGCCTCTTTAACATCGAAATACAGCGTACCAGATACTTTTCTCCCTTTATCGATTTCTTCATAATTAAGTAGATCCTCGTCATTAGAATCGTATAGTTTCATTTTTTCGTCTTTTATGTACAATGAGAAATCCTCTTCCATTAATAACAAAGGTTTATCCCCTGTATTTTTAATATTCACTTTCACTTTAAGGATACGCTCATTTATTGATTTTTCGTATCTTTCTGGTAAAGCAAATTCCGCGTTTTCAAATTCCAATTCATAGCCTTTTTCCTTCGTCTTTTCTCCTACTTTTTTTACTTTTGCCGTATTGTCCTGTTTTACTTCTTTTGAACTTTCTGTTAAATTACAACCACTTACAACCCCTACTGTAAGTGCTGCTGCTAAACATGCTCCTGTGATTTTCTTAAACTGCACAACTATCTCTCCATTCTCCCTATTTGTAGGATATTTTGCAAGATTATCTATATTATATCATTAAATCTGTCTGTATTTATTTCTTAATATATCGAATTTAAAACGTTGTAGTTCTTACTTTAAAATTTTGAAATTAAAATAGGTGTAGAAACTTATGACATGTATTACTTACTTTTAACCCTTTGGAAAAATAAAAAGAAAACAAAGGTAAGTTATTAAGGTACTCAATTGAGGGTTATGGTGCAAGGAGTGTATTTATTTGAAAAAGGTATATAGATTCCTAATGAAATCTGTTCTTATGTAGCCGTTCCAAATAGTTGATGAATTCACTTCACTTGATTTTGGACACAGTTGTCCTGTAAAGCAAGTTGTCCTTTTTTAAAGTACTAGTATTAGTATGGATTTGGGTCAATATCTTGGTCACAAAAAATTTAGATTCAAGCTTATATAGTTCCCTCCTTTCACACTTTCTAGTGGAATCTTACATAACAGGCTAAACATTGTAAATCACCTTACGATTATTGGAATACATGAAGAATTTTACTTATTTCTTTGAAAATAAAAGTTGAGAAAGTATTCATATTTATGTGGCCTGATATAGTAAATTTGAGATTAGTATAACCACTGTCCTTAAAAACATGGAAAAGCCGATACTTGTTTTTCATCCAAATATCGGCTTCCTCTTCTTTAAAAACATCTATTATTCACTTTTCTTATTGAGTGTAAAACAAATATTTTCCCACTCAATAAGCTTTACCAAACGATGTTCTTGTTGCATCTATAAATTGCTGTAACGGCGAGGTTATCCACTTATCCTTATGCCAAGCAATTTGTGTAAAAATAGGAGCAATTGTACTTCCTAAAACTAACTCCTTCATTGTACCTTCTTGTATATCTTTTTCTACTACCATTGCTGGTAAAATCGCTATGCCTAGCCCTGCAATTACACATTGCTTAATTGCTTCCACACTAACAAACTCAATTTTATTTATAGGATATACGCCTTCTGCACGGAATGATTCTTCAAATATAGTACGATACGAACAGCCAAGTTCTGTTAATAAAAGCGTTTCGTTTTCAAAATCTTTTGTGGAAATTGTAGATTTCTCAAGTAAAGGATGATTAGGAAAAACCACTATTTTTAATTCCTCTTTGATAAGCGACTCTATATGTAAAGCATCTTCTGTTTTACATTCATCTAAAATAAACGCAAGGTCTAGTTTCCCTTCCATCAGTTGCTCTTTTGCATCCTCATTTGAATGCGCAGGCTTAAATATAAGCTTTATTTGAGGAAATTGTGCCTTAAACTCCTTTAAAATTGAAGGAAGTCGGTATGTACATTGACTTTCTTGCGCGCCAATAATTAATGTACCTGATATTTCTTCATCCTCTTTCACAGCCATTTTAGCCTCATAACTTAGCGCAATCATTTTATCTGCATATAGTTGAAACTTTCTTCCCGCTTCAGTCAAAAAGAGACGCTTACCTAGTCGCTCGAATAATGGTGTACCCAGTTCCGCCTCTAATGCTTTTATTTGAGCAGTCACACTCGATTGAGCAAAGTTTAATTTCTTCGCAGTCTGCGTAAAGTTTAAATTTTCTGCAGCAGTTTTAAATGTAATTAATTGTTTTATCTCCAATGCCATTCCCTCTTTTCAATCGATATTTCCGATTGATTTCATCGAAATAATCCTCTTTGTTGATTGATATATATATTGTAAGATAAGAATCATTAACAAACAATATTAACACACGTTACAAATTGGAGGTATTTCATATGAAAGCACTTTGTTTCAAGGAATTCGGAAATGCTGATGTATTAAAATATAAAGAAGTGTCAGACCCAATTATAAATCCGAATGAAATTCTTGTTCGCACAAAAGCGATTGGCTTAAATTTTGCTGATATATATAGACGTAGAGGTGCTTATCATCTCGCAGGAAAACCACCTTATATATTGGGTTATGAAGGGTCGGGAATTGTAGAGCAAATAGGTAGCGAAGTAACTAACGTCAATATTGGCGACCACATTGCATTTGCAGATGTCCCATTTGCAAATGCGGAACTCGTAGCTGTTCCTATGGAAAAAGCGATTCCACTACCAGATGGTATTTCGTTTAAAATAGCTTCTTCTGTTTTACTGCAAGGATTAACAGCACATTATTTAACCAAAGATAGTTATGAAATAAAAATAGGCGACACAATTCTAATTCACGCAGCAGCTGGAGGAGTTGGTCAACTTCTCATTCAAATTACTAAAATGCTTGGCGGAAAAGTTATTGGTCTCACCTCTTCTCCGCAAAAAGCTGCAGCAGCTTATTCAGCTGGAGCAGACCATGTATTTTTATATGAAGGACCATGGCCTGAAAAAGTGATGGAAGTAACAAGCGACCGAGGTGTAGATGTTGTGTATGAGTCAGTAGGTTCTACATTATCAGATAGTTTTCAAGTTACAAGAATCGGTGGCACGGTCGTTTTTTACGGGATGGCTGGAGGAGACCCTGCTCCCGTTGATCCACGAATGCTTATGGATACTTCTAAAACATTAACTGGCGGAGACCTTTGGAACGTTTTGACTACCTATGAAGAACGAGAAAAACGCTCAAAACAATTATTTGACTGGATTACTGCTGGAAAATTAAAAATTGCAGATCCTACTACTTTTTCTTTAATGAATGGTGCTGAAGCACACCGATTGTTAGAAAGTCGAAAGAGTACAGGGAAAATTTTATTGCTACCATAAAGTGAAACTTTAATCAGTGGGGTTTTCTTTATCCCCCACTGCTCGTAAAAGCCCTCACCTATCTTCTTGACTTCCTGCCCAATTTTGAGGTAGGGTACTACTGCCTGCGAATAGCGGGATAAACCATCTGTAATTAGTGATTCCTCAAAGTGCTGTTTTGTGTATTCGCTTAAAGAAAAGTAAGTGAAAAACTAAAATCGGTAAAGATTTCTTCAAAAAGAAGAGTAGGTAAGGTACTTGAGGGTATTCTAGTGAAATATACTATGATCTTGAAAATTTTTGCACCAGAACCGCTTTAACTCACTATCTAATACATGATAAAAAAAGAATCCAATGGGAGTGCTTCTTTTTTCACATCAGTAAGACTTTCTAGATAATCCTAACTATAGTTTTTAAAACATTTGTTTATAAATTTTCTCAATGTAAAGAGTACGTATATTTCCAGTTTATTTATTCAAAATTATAAACTATTAATTTACAATAATTTAAGAACCATATAACAAGAGAAAATGTATGAATAATATTCTATAGTAAAGGAGTCTATAAATGAAAAAAGCATCTTCCCTCTTCATGACTGTATCGTTATGTATATTTATATCTGCTTGTTCCAATCAAACGAAATCTGAAACAGAAGTAGAATCTGAATCTAATAAGGTTCCCGTGACGTCTCAACCCAATGTAGGGATTAGGCCTTATACAGAACCGTTATCTCAAGTGGGTCAAGAAGCAAAACATCCGCTCGGAACATTTATTTTAAAGCAATTAAGTGAACCAAATACAATGATAGAAGCGGGACCACTTCATATTCAAGTAGAAAGAATTAAAGTTACTCAGAGTACAGAAGTAAGCGGAATTGGAAAATACAACCTAAAAGAACGAGGATTAAGTACAGAGCAAATGAATGCAATACAATTAACAACCACTTTAGAAAATACTTCAGATCAAGCACTGGATTTGGAAAAAGGACCCTTCAAAACACTTATTTTAAGTAATGGAGAACAAGTAGATGTGTATAAAATGAGCGCAGATCCAAAAAATCGGACCTTACAAGCAAAGGAGAAAATGAAGCTCACACTCATCTGCTTCTTATCTCAAGTTCCAAACGATTTAAAATACATAAAGGTGATTACAGACGCGGTACGAGATCAACAAACCAAAAGTGAAGTGAGCCCTTTAACAAATACGGAGATTACCATGTAAACAAGAAAACAGCCTAATGAGGCTGTTTTCTTTTATTTTTTAATTAAAAACTACAGTATCCAACAACTGGTTTAGACGAACCTGTTTTAATGAAATAATCAGGAGCATAGCCATAGTTAAAACTGCCACCGTAACCATTATCATCTACATAATCCCAAACTTTACTTCCCATATAGGATTCGCCATTCACATAGCAATATAACCAAAGGTTAGTCCCATCTGGAATATTACTTTGAGTCCGTGTACCATTTATTGTTGGTGTCGTACGAATATCCAAACCAGAACCAGTTTTTTGTACCGGATAATAAGCAGCCTCTGTTACCGTTTGACTTGCAAATAAAACTGAACCTGCTACTGCTACTGAAGCAATGGATAATGCAACTTTTTTAAACATGTGTTACCTCCTAATAAATTATATTTTATTGCATATGGGGAATCCCCCTCATACCTATCAAATAAAAATTAGTCTTTACTCAACCTTGGTAAGCATGAGGGGGAAACCTCTAAAATAAATAGTTCTCCTATAAATTAAAAGAGTTTATTGTTAAAAACAAGAATAAAAATTAATATTTTCATATTTATCAACTTTTACATAGCAAACTAGAAAACCATTCATATATACATTCCATATCCTATCTGCATACAAAAAAGAGCTTAATAGAATTTTTCTAAAATGGATAAATCAACAAACTGATTTACATTCTTTACATACAAAACATCCAAACTCTTATTTGTTGTTTTCAAACCATGCTTGAAACGTTTCTCGAGACTGTTCTCCTAAAATTCGATTCATTTCTTTCCCGTTTTTGTAAGAAATAATTGTAGGTGTCCCTTTTATTTGAAACATATCCCACCCCTGTTGATATTCCTCTAAATTCATAACTTGCAAATCAATATTCATATTTTTTGCTAAAGGAACTACAATTGGAGAAACCTTCAAGCAATGAGGACAGGTTGTTTTATAAAAATAGACTATTTTTTCTTTGTGATTTGAAAGGTCTTGTTGCAATTGTTCTGGTTTAATTTGATTCTGATAATAATTTATCTTTTCTGTACTTGTTGTTTTTTCGCTTTTCGGTTCCTTATTTGTGATAAAAGTAATAACTGCAAATACCAATATAATAGCGGTACTAAAAATAAGCATTCTTTTCATATACTTCTTCTCTCCTTGCTTATTTTAATAAGGATAAAACTGCAAATAACAATGATAAGAAAGGCTATTAGAGCGAGCAGTGGAATCGTAATAAATCCAAACCAGTCTAAATAGTCTCCTGTACAAGGTATTCTTCCACATGTTGCTCCATTTGTAGAAAAAAAGAATACTTTTTGAAGCAAATAATGATAGATAGATATACATGCTCCTACAATGGCAATGATTAAACTGTAAATTCCAATTTTATAATCCTTTCGTATAATAGCTGCTCCTAATAAGACCACTAGTGGATACATGAGAATACGTTGATACCAACATAATGTACATGGTTCATATTTCATTACTTCAGAAAGATACAAACTGCCAATGGTCGCGATAAAAGCAACAGCCCATGCGTTGAACAATATGTATTCCAGTTTTTTTTCTTTATTATCCATGATCTCACCTTCCCTATTTGAAACATACAAATGCTCATATATAGAGCATTTGCAATGACAATAACCGTTTCAAAAGTTATTATAAATTAGTGATTCATTATTTCGAATACTTCCATCATGTTTCTCAACAACCTGCCTATTGAGAAACTTTTTCATATAAATTGATGAACAATAAAAAGCGTATTCGTTTCATTAAGTTTCATTACATACAAACTTGAACAAAATAAAAAGAGTGAAACAGCTATACTGTTCACTCTTTAGGACGATTCGTTTACTATTCTCATTCTTGTTTAATTGCCATACATCATTATTTCCTGTTTCTAATTTCCTTTTGTATTTTTCTTAGTGCTTTTTTCGATCCTCGTTCTATATCATGCTGTAGTTTTCGATCTTTATAAGTAATGAATAATGTATCTAAGTCGTACCCCTCTGGGTATAATTCAGTTGCTTTCAATTCCAGAGCGACTCGCTTACAATTCACTTCAATAAATTCTTCATTATATAGCACCACGATGTTATAAAAATTGTCTTTTTCCTTATATACAATCCCGTAATCATCGTACTCTAATAATTTTACTTTGTCCCCTTTCTCGAATTCATACTGTTCTTCTTTTTTCACTATGACCATTTTCGGTTTCTTTATTTTGTTTTCTTGCACTCGCTCTAAGCTATAATCTTTATTTTCCATATAATTCTTTGCTCGATCTAAAACACTTTCTCTTACATTCATTTTCTTAGAAATCCAAAGGGCGTTACTTTCTCCAGATTTTCCGATGATAAGCTTATACATCGGCTCTATTGTTTCATTATTAAATTGCATTGCCGCATTCATAAAATCACTATGAATTTCTGAAAAACGTTTAATTTCACCATAATGAGTCGTAGCAATTGTCATACATCCCATATGATAAAATTCTTCTAAAATGGAAATTGCCAGTGCAGCACCTTCATTTGGCTCTGTACCGCTACCAATTTCATCAAATAATAGCAGCGTGCTATTATTGGCTTCCCTCATAATTTCTGAAATATTTTTCATATGAGATGAAAAGGTACTTAATGCATTTTCAATACTTTGGTTATCACCAATATCAACAAAGATATTCTCAAAAAGCGAAATCTCTGTAGCTTTATCTGCAACAATATGAAACCCTGACATCGTCGCTAAAGTTAGTAATCCAATTGTTTTCAGCACAATTGTTTTCCCACCAGCATTTGGCCCTGTTATAACCAAGCTGCGATAATCTTTCCCGATTTCAAAATTCAATGGTACAATCTTTCCTTGTAACAGCGGATGTTTACATTCAACCAACTTTATATATCCGTGATTATTTAACTTAGGTTCTATCCCACCAATATGTTTGCTAAATTTAGCTTTCGCAAACACCATATCATATTGACTGATGAGTTCAATATTAATCTTGATATCACTCATTTCTTCATATACCATTCCTGATAAGGTTGCTAATATTTGATACTCTTCCATTGCCTCTTCCGCTTTTAAACTTGCTAACTCCACGTTTAATTTCGTAATTATAGTCGGTTCCATAAAAACAGTTGAACCTTTAGAAGAAACTTCAACAATCGTTCCTGCAACTTGATTTTTGTAAGAAGCCTTAATCGGAATTGTATATCTGTCGTCTTTTTTACTTATAAAGAATTCTTGAATATATTTCTTATTTGCACTACTATTTAAAAACTTATTTAATCGCTCTTTAATCTTTTCTTCCGTTGTTTCAATTTGGTTTCTAATTCGTTTCAATTCTTTACTTGCCGCAGAATCTACACTGTTCCCTTTAATGGAAAAGTTTATCTCTTCTTCAATACTTATAAACTCCGACATCGAATACGCATATGAACTTAATACTGGTGCAAAGAATTCTTTATCCAGCATGAATTTCTTAATTTTTCTACATCCTCTTAAAAAGTCCGATATGCTAACTAACTCTGTTGGATCTATAATCATACCCTTTTCAAGTTTTTGAATGATACTTTCAATATTAGAGATGCCCAAAAATGGCACATGACTTTCCGCATCTAATATAGCTCTTGCTTCCGTCGTTTCATTTAATCTATTTTTCACTACCTTAGCATTAGAACTCGGTTGTAACTTATCAAGCAATTGTTTGCCAAGTCCACTTACACAATAAGACTTCACAATTTCCTTTAACTCGTTATACTGCAACTTTTCAAATGTGATTGTATTCATTTTCATTCTCCTCACTATGATTTCATCATATATGAAGATACCTAATCATTAGATTTCAACGGGTTTCTTTAAAAATGAACATAAAAAAGCTGTGGGGATACCACAGCTTTACTTACATTACAAGGCAAGTGTAAAATAACGCATTATTAAATAAACCAACATTTTAAAAATGTATCGTTACTCCATAACACATACGATTACATGCTTTATAAAGTATTGTAGGTATCTTCATAGGTTTTGAAATAAATCCATGACAAATCTAGGGGTATAGAACGCTATAAAAATCCCCTGTCATCATTAGATTCATTTCATTAAATTTTTCCTATTTAGAACCTACCGCACTCACAAAAAGCACCTCTCATAATTTATGATTATTTTCATTGAAATCTAATTTATTGAAGTTATCATACTATATGCTTTGAAATAAGTAAAGGTACTTCTGTACGCTCATTTAGTTCGTTACCATTGTTTCACTTCTACACTACTTTAGTCGTAAGTATATTTACTTATGTATGACTAAACGTATTACGGATGTTTTCTTATCCATATTTATATACAATATATATGTACAAATTGTCTTGTTACACAGTAAAGCGTACAAGGAGAGATTCCAATGACAGAATTACAAAAGTACTTCTTTGCAAGATTGAATCTAAAAGAAAAAGAATCTATCGCATTTGAAGATTTAAGTGAACTTCTTATTTCAATGGCGCAAGCAGTTCCGTTTGAGAATTTAGATATTGTTAAAGGAAACGTAAAAGCAATTTCTAAAGAAAATCTTCAAGAAAAAATTTTAATCAACCAGCGTGGTGGCCTTTGTTATGAACTAAATCCGATTATGTATTATTTCCTGAAAGATTGTTGCTTCGATGTTCATTTAGTCTCAGGAACTGTTTATGATTCAGCATCAGAAACTTGGGCTGTTGATGAAGGGCATGTAGCAACTGTTTTAATACATAATAACGAACTATATTTAATTGAAGTTGGATTCGGTTCATTCCTTCCCCTTATCCCGGTTCCATTCACTGGCGAAGTTGTTCATTCTGTTACAGGAGACTATCGCATACGAAAAGAAACGACTGAAAAAGGTACTTACATTTTAGAAATGAGAAAGAACAATGATTTTTTAGATGTAGCATCATCCGAAGAATGGAAATTAGGTTATGCATTTGACATAGAAAAAATCGATGAGCAAAAATTAAATCAAGCTCAAAAAATAATTGTAGAACACGAAAGATCTCCCTTCAACAAAGTTCCTATCGTTGTAAAGCTCACTGACGATGGGCATGTTTCTTTAACAAAAGACAGCTTTACAAGAACTAAAAATGGTGAAAAAAGTAAGGAATTGATCACTGAACAGCAGTACACAGAATTACTACATACAGTGTTCGGCATTAAGCTTTAACATGAATCTATATAAATACAAATTAAAAAACCGACATAAAATCCTTCTTTTTAGGTGGGAGAGAGCATCCGGCCATGCATAGAAGCGATCAGATCCTTTTCCTTCCCAGACATAGTGAAAACAAAGAGAGAAAACGAGTGCAGGTCACCTTTTGTTATCCATAGCCGCGGCTATATGTCAAAAAATCAAAATGAATTTATATAATTTGAAGTATCTTCTAGTCTTGTCATTTTCGACAAAACCTTTTATTTTTTAGAAGGAATTTTTTATTATTTGTTGTATATCATTATTTGACATATTATCGATCGAATCGTGACCTATATCACATGAAGACATGTTACACTCATACAATATGAAATCCATATTAGAGGATGTTCAAAAAGTCCAGTAAAGATAGCTGCCCTATTTCTTCGTTACGTCGCCAGTCCGGTACTCATGTAGTTCACTCTACATTCCGTGTCCTCCTGGCTTCCGCGCCTCGAACTACTTGGCTCTCTTTATCCTCCTTTTTGAACACCTACTATTAGAAAGGAACTGATTATGACAACTTATAAAAGTAGATTAGATGTTCAAGAAGAAGAAAAATGGGATTTAACAGATATTTATGAGACGATTGAACACTGGGAACAAGACTATCAAAAGATCGAATCCTTAACGAATGATTTAGTAACATACGATGGTAATATTACTGACGGTACTAGCCTACTTGCATATCTTACTGTCAGTGAAGAGATATCTAGTTTGTTCAATCTGGTATATGCGTATGCTAGGCTTCAATTAGATCTAGATACACGTGAAACTGAAGCACAATCTCTTGTGGACAGAGCATCGCAACTACACGTTAAAATAAATGCTGCACGTTCTTTCTTCTCACCATTTTTACTAAGTATAAAAGAAGAAGTACTACGTTCCTATATTGAAAAAAACGAAGGATTAAAATACTTTGAAAAAGATTTATTTGAATTCTATCGATTTAAGAAACATGTTCTAAATAAGGATAAAGAAGAAATCCTATCGCAAATGGGGGAAGCTTTGTCCGCTCCTCAAAATACTTACGGAATGCTAAATAACGCAGATATTAAATTCGGAGAAGTCACAGCAGATAATGGAGAGAAAGTGGAACTAACTCGAGGTATGTTCTCGAAATTAATAAAACATGAGAATAGAGAAAAGAGAAAAGAAGCATATAAAGCCTACTATCAGCCCTATCTTCAATTGAAAAATTCTATTGCTTCTACTTTATCAGCAGCTATAAAAAACAATATAACAGTTTCAAAATTAAGAAATTACCCATCTGCTTTAGAGAAATCTCTATTTGGAGATATGGTACCTAAAGAAGTGTACGAAAATCTTATTGATACAACTAAGAAAAATATTCATACACTACATACATATAATGATATTCGAAAAGAAAAACTGAATTTAGACGAATTAAGACAGTATGACTTGAATGTTGATTTAGTAAAGGGTGTAAAACAGGATATTTCGTATGATCAAGCATTTGACATGATGTTACAGGCTTTATCTCCATTGGGAGAAGATTACATTCAGACGCTTCAATCGTTCAAAGGGAAACGATATATAGATGTGCGAGAAGTACCGGGTAAACGCTCAGGTGCCTATAATTTTGGTGTATATGGAATTCATCCCTTCATCCTTCTAAATCATAATGATGATTTGAGTAGCCTGTTTACACTTACACACGAATGTGGGCATGGTATGCACACGTACTATTCACATAAATACCAACCTAGAATTTCTGCTCATTATTCCATTTTTGTAGCTGAAGTAGCTTCAACGGTTAATGAAGTACTATTAATTCATCACTTATTAAAAGAAGCAAAAGACAAGGAAGTTCGTAACCATTTAATCAATTACTTTATTGAGAATTTCAAAGGTACCTTTTTTACGCAAGTCATGTTTGCAGAGTTTGAAAAGATTACACATGAAATGGCAGAACAAGGTATTCCATTAACTGTTCAAGCATTCAATGATGTCTACGAAAAGCTGTTTAGAGAATACAATGGGGATACATTATTATTTGATGAAGAAGTGAAATATGGATGGTCGAGAATCCCTCACTTTTATCGACCATTTTATGTCTATAAATACGCTACTGGTTTTGCTTCTGCAATTCAAATTGCAGATAAGCTTTTGAGCGGAGATCGTATCTGTCAAAAAAATTATATAGAATTCTTGAAGGGTGGAAGTTCTGATTATCCACTAAATCTTTTACAAAAAGCAGGTGTAGATTTAACTACCCCTGAACCGATTGAAAACGCAATAGCCAGTTTCAGAAAACTAGTCGACGAATTCACTTCTTTTGAATAAGGTTTACCTGTAGCAAAAGCCTCTAGATTCTAGAGGCTTTTCGTATATAAAAACACTTTTTCCACTCTAGCTTTGGAGATTTCCGGTTTGAAATAATTCTCTTTCTCCAAAAGGCTTTTCAATCATTCTTTATTTTAACAAGCCCACAAGTTCTAAGCCGTATGCAATCCCATTTTCACCTACATCTTTTGTTACATGCTTTGCAATTTTCTTTACTTCATCGTGCGCATTTCCCATCGCTACCCCATATCCTACGTATTGAAGCATTTCTAGGTCATTTAGCCCGTCACCAAACGCGTACACGTTCTCTTTCGTCAAACCAAGCTTTTCAATTACTTTTTCAATACCGATAGCTTTTGAACCACCTTTTGGCATGACATCCATTGAAAATTCATGCCAGCGAACAAAGTTAAGATTCTGAAACTGATTTATATAAGTGGACTCTTCTTCACTCCTGCAGAATAACAATGACTGATAAATCTCACTGTTCTTAAAGTACTCTGGATCATAGCTAGGATGCGAGAACCCTAACTTCAGTGGAGCGATGCTCTGCTCAATATGAGCGTGATACGCAACACTGGATTTTATATCTTTATGACCCATATATACAATTGGATGATGATTGGAAGCTGAAAAATCTGTCAGTGTCTGAAGTTCCTCGATAGAAAGAGGATTCTTATAAATGACTTCACCGTCTAACACAACATATTGCCCATTTAAACTTATATAGGAGTTAATATCTAATTCCTCACATATCTCTTTGAATGCAAAAGGAGCCCGTCCAGTGGCAATCGCAACCTTATGCCCGTCTTGCTTTAATAAGCGAATCGCTTCTTTAGTAGAAGTAGGAATCTTTTTATCGTGATCTAACAATGTTCCATCAATGTCAAAAAATATAATACTTTTCTCCATACTTATCCCCTTATTTCTAGCCAATTTTCAATTAGAACGATAATTGAATCATTATTAGTATATAAAGTTTTCTTTCACCTGTCATGCATAATCTCTAGTAGGGAGAGCGCCCGCTTAGTAAGCGATTTAGCAATTTTTAAAATCTAATTTTTCTAATAATTAACTTGGCTTTTGTAGTAAAATTAGTGTTACTTGTTATAAAGGATTCTTACAAGAGGAGTTGAACCAATTGAGAAACATCGATAAACGCAATCGATTAGATGAAGAGATTTTCAGCTACCGCATAACGAAAAACAATACCGTTTTTATTGATTATTGCGGGAAACAAGTGACCACTCTAAAAGGAAAAGAAGCTGAGAAATTTTTAGTAAAAATCAATCAAGCTAACAGTGAGAAAGAGATACAGCTTATAATGGCTAAAGTAACAGGGAACTTCAAAAGAGGCAATGAACGAAGTGCGGATTCTAAGAAAATGTAATTTTTAATTTCCTTTGATTGAATGACAATAGCAATGATTTTTATTTTCATTAAAAAGGTATACCCTTTATTTCAGGTATACCTTAATTTTCATATTTTCTTTAATATGTCAGCTATGTCTGTCAGCGGCCGCTCACATGCATAGTTTTGACAAATATAAACGGTTAGTTCGTTTCCAATCTTCTTATGATTTACTGCAAAATCTGCGATTCCTGCAAATTCATCTGGTGATGCAGCGACTAACACTGAATAATTCGGTGCAAATTCCCCCTGCAGTTTTTTCACAATCATTCGTCTTTCATCACTGTCTTCTCCAACAATTACGATTTCTTTTTTAGGAGATTCCATTAACAACAAGCTTTGTAAAAATTGCGCATGTCCACTGCCATAGGAAGATAATGCTTTTGAGAACGTTGTAAACATTTCTTCTACTTGCTGACGAAGGGCTTCATCCCCTACTAATGAAGCTAAACGAAGAAGTTCGACCGCCGCCACGCTATTTCCAGATGGCATTGCCCCATCATACACTTCTTTATCACGAATAAGCAGTTCTTCCGCATCGTTTCCTGTAAAGAAAAAGCCACCGTTTTCTTGGTCCCAAAATAATGTATTCATTTGTGAAACAATCTCTTGTGCCTTCTTCACATATTCTAGATCAAATGTTGTTTCATACATCTCCATATATGCCCAGAGTAAATACGCATAATCATCAATGTAGCCTTTATATTTCACTTCTCCGTCACGATAGCGAGCCATGACACGCTCTTCTACTATTAACTGTTCTTCAATAAATGCAAGAGCACATTTCGCAAGTTGTACGTATTCTTCGTTCCCAAACACACGACTTGCTTTCGCTAACGCACTAATCATCAATGCATTCCATGAAGTTAACACTTTATCATCTAAATGCGGATAAATACGAAGCGAACGCTTAGCTAACAATACCTCACGAGCTATCTCAAGCTTTTCTTTGATCTCCGCAATAGACAGCTCGAACTGCTCGGCAATTTTCTGCCAATCTGTATGAATTAAGTTTGGAATATTGGCACTTTCAAAATTGCCTTCTTCTGTTACATCATACACTTTACAATATAATGCTCCTAACTCATCGCCAAGTGCCTCTATTATTTCATCTTTTGACCAGACGTAGTACTTTCCTTCTACCCCTTCACTATCTGCATCAAGTGCAGAATAAAAACTACCATTTTTATCGATCATTTCACGTTTAATAAACGTTACGATTTCCGCTGCAACCTGTTTATACCGATCATCATGAAAAACTTGATACCCTTCTGTATAAGCATGAAGAAGCAATGCGTTATCATAAAGCATCTTTTCAAAATGCGGTACAAGCCATGTTTCATCTGTGGCATAACGTGCAAACCCGAACCCAACATGATCATAAATCCCGCCGTTTACCATGCCATCGAGCGTTCTCTTCACAAAATATAGCGCCTGTTCATTTCCCGTTAACAAATGATAACGAAGCAAATACATCAACATATGGGGCGATGGAAACTTAGGTGCCCCGCCAAACCCACCGTAAATCGTATCAAAATTACTTGCGAGTTGCTGGAACGTGCTATGTATTATTTCATTATGTAATACTGTTTCCTTACTTGCTTTTACTTTATTCTGTAGCCCTCCCATAAGCTGCTCCGTTACAGTAGTGATACGTTCTTGATCACTTTCATAAATATGAGCAAGCTGCGGCAAGATGTCCATCATACCAGGACGGTTATAATGGCTATGTTTCGGAAAATAAGTCCCCGCATAAAACGGCTTTTGATCCGGTGTTAAAAACATATTTAGTGGCCAACCACCCTGCCCTGTCATCATTTGACACACACTCATATAAATGGAGTCGATGTCTGGACGTTCTTCGCGATCTACTTTAATTGGGATAAAATATAGGTTTAAGAGTGATGCAACTTCTTCGTCTTCGAAGGATTCCCCTTCCATCACGTGGCACCAATGGCAAGTACTCAAAAGAACGGAAGTTAACTATACCCAATAGATAAGAAAATAGGTTTATTCTCTCGTTTCGCCGCTTCAAATGCTTCTTCTCCCCAAGAGTACCATTTAACAGGATTGTAAGCATGTTGAAGTAAATACGGAGATTTCTCAGCGATTAATCTATTAGGTATTTGTTTACTTTTGTTCATGAGCACCACCTCCTTTTTTAATATGATGATTTTAGTATACGGTATATTTATTCTTTGAGACAAAGAATAGAAGGTGCAGCCACTCTCCTCTTCGTTTTACAACCTTACCTAAAGTATTAACAACTCCTATATTTCCCTTTACATCAAATAGTTAATTAATTCCTTTGATATTCATTTCCACCTCAAAAAGATCATTTGGAGTTACATTCAAGTGTATACATAGCTTTGCAATTAATCGTGCTGGAATTTGACGTTTATCCATTTCTTTATTATTAATTAAATTATTTATGGTTGGTCGTCTTTCCTCTATTGTAATTGCCAATTGATTTGCAGAGATCTTTTGTGCTTTCATTATTTCTTTTAATTTACAATGTAAAACTAGTTGTGTGTTTTTATATAGCTGATATATTCGTTATTGAACGATTAACGTACAATAAAAAGGCGGTATACCCTTTGGAGATATATTCTAAAATACGAAAAGTTGCCATTTATTCTCGTAAATCTCGAAATGACACGGGAACAGAATTCGATGTTTTAGAAAAACATCGTGCAATCTTAATTGATTTTGTTATGAAGTATGGTTGGGAATATTGTTTATTTGAAGAAATAGGTACTTCTTACACTGTTGAGTTTCGTCCTGAATTTAAACGAATGCTTACAGATATTTCACTCGGTATCTTTGATGCAGTGGTTGTACTTCATTATGATCGAATTTCACGTGGTAGTACCAACGAATACGAATTTATAAAAAGCATATTCAAACAATCTAACATATTATTTTTAACTCCATATGGTGAAATAATTAACTTTCATGAAAATAGTATTAATACCGATAGTCAAGCAGTATTTTCTCATTACGAATTGCAACGAACCCGAGAACGTCTTCTTACAGGAAAAATACAAGGGGCGAAACAGGGACATTTGGTTATGAATACCATCCTATCTCTAAGAAACTACAACCACCCCCTCAAAAATCTCAAATATATCAGCGCATCGTTCATGAATATCTGAATGACAAATCTATGATGGAAATAGCTTTTTCTTTAAATCGCGAAAAAATCCTCACGAATAAAAACGCATTTTGGTCTGAAATTTCTATTCAACGTTTGCTCACAAACGAAACTTATTTGGGTAAAATAATTTATGGTAAAACAAAAGGTTCAGGTCATAAAAACAAAAACACCTCTCCCTTATTCCATAAAGAAAAAAATAACTGGATTATTGTTGAAAACGCACATATACCCTTGATTTCACAAGAAAATTACACCATGTGGAATTATTTCACTGTACCAATTATTTGAGTTTACTAAATACAAATAATTAATGAAGTTTTCTTTCGAATTTTAAAATAAAATTGTTAAACAAATGTTGAGAAATATAAAAAATTCATTTCTATTAAATCTTATTCTTGCTATTATTATTTATAAGAATATTCAAAAAGCGAGGGGATTTCATGAACGTTCAAATAAAAGGGAATGAACAAATTTCAAAATTACTAAATGACTGGTATCAAGTAATGATACACAAACAAGTGTTAAAAGCAACAAATTTAAAACAGGAAATTGACGAACATATCAGCATTTTAAAAGCTGCAGAAAACACAGAACTACAAGACCAAAATTTACTATTGTATTACTCTTTACTAGATTTCCGTTATAAGATGCTAACAAATAGTACATGTATTTCTCTTGACGAACTTGAAGTAATTGAAAAACTCAATAAAAAATCAGTTGATAACTACTTATCGTATTACTACCATTTTTACAAAGCAATCCATAATACTATGTTAGCTAACTATATGGAAGCTAGCGAACATTTTGAAAAAGCAGAAAAACTTTTAATGTACGTTCCTGATGAGATTGAAAAAGCAGAATTTAATTACAAACTAGGGGTACTATACTACCACATTCACCAGCCTCTATTAACAATTAAGCATGTACTTAAGGCAAAAGAATTATATGAGAAGCCGTCAAGTTATAAACTTAATCAGTTAGAATGTGACGTCACTTTAGGACTAGCAAGTATTACATTAAATCAGTTTGAACAAGCTGAAGAGTATTTTGTAAAAAGTTTAGAATCGGCTAAGAAGCAGAATCATGAAAATTTAATTATGTTGATTCGATACAATCTAGGTTTTCTCTATGCAAAACAAAATTTATCAGAAATCGCTATACGTTACTTAACAGATGTTTATAACAATGAGAAACCATACCATAAGACATTATTCTTGTTAGCACAGGAACACTACAAGATAAATCAAATCGAGAAAGCTAAAGCCTTTTTAGAAGAAGGTATTAAGATAGCTGACACGGAATATACACACCATTTCCGCATAATACAGGCGTTATATGACGTAGAATATAAACAGAATTTAGAAGCTGTTATTAGTGCAGGTATTAATTACTTTGAAACACAACAACTGTATGGCTTTATTGAAGAATACGCAGGATATCTTGCAAAACACTTCTACGATGAAGGTAATTCCGAAAAGGCTAGTAAATATTTTAATATTGCATATGAAGCAAAACAAACACTTATAAAAAGGAGTGCATTAAAATGAAAAAATTATTAGCTGGTTTTGTTAGTTTTGCGGCTGTATTAACTATAGGCAGTTTTACAGCTTCATATTCGCCACAGGCTGACCATGGTAGACCGCCTGCACCACAAAGACCTGACTTAACGTACAATATAGGTGATACACCTGCACCTGCTGAAAACCGTGGTGACACCTGGTCTGCTGATGGTGACACTGGTTCATCTGCTTACAATAAAGGCGATACACCTGCACCACAAGCGTAATATTTTAGTTAAAAAGAAAAGTCATACTAATTTGTATGACTTTTTTATGTTGGATACACTAATTAATTGTTGTTTCCAATTCTACATTTATAGTTTTAATACCTCCAGTATCAAAGAGAATGCTTGGGATTTATCTTTGTAATTAAATTACGCTCTGATTTTAATTTACTCTCAACTAAGACTTGTTTTTAATGCTTCCTCAAGCATCGTATTAAAATCACTATATGTTTCCATCAATGTACCAGATGGTTTATCTAGTTCTAAGTAAGTTCCATCAGATAATTTCTTACAATACCACGCAACATCTGAATCTCCTAGGAAAAGGTATACTTTTTGAAACCCATTCTCATACCAAATCTCATTCGTTTCTAAAAATCCATAAACGGTTTCGTTCCTTTCTGCATCTAGTAAAGAAGAATCAACTCCATAAATCACCAGACCGTTAAATTCTAAGCCATTTACAGTTTTAAGAAACTCTTCATATTCACTCAGTAAGTCAACATTAAAACTTTCTTTAACACGTTCTCTTAATTTCTGAACTTCGGCATTCGTTGCTGGTGTATTGAGTTTACTGTTATACTTTTTCTCTATTTTTTCAATTTTTAAAAGCATATCTCTCCACATATAAAATTCTTTATACTGTATTAATTTTGTCCTGTAAAAGTAAAATGTGTTCATTTTCCGTTTCTTCGCCTTCCCAATCCAAAGCGTCAAATATAGTTAAGTATACATTGTTTTTGTTTTCATTATCTACTAAAACCAAATCTACTTTATCTGTATCATGTAATGCCATGCAGTACCCTCCTTATTCTTCTTTTCGTATTATTTTCACTTTAGTTGGCGGTATTTTTTCTAAATGTTCAAATGGTGGCTTATTTCTACTTTTAACAATCGTACCCGATTCTGCTATTTGTGGCTTTGCTCCATTAAACATCTGATAGAATCGGTCGCTAGTTGTACCTGCCCATTGAGAAGCTATATATTCCGTATTTAAAATTATACTCTAAAGTAGACCTTTAACCTTACATTCAGGCAGGAATCCCAGTAGATAATATTGAAAAAGTCAAAATCCCGTATAAAAAATAGCAAAAAGCCAAATTCCCTACGATTAGGAATTTGGCTTCTTCGTTTATTTCTTAAAAATAGTCGAATAAATCATTAACAGACGAAGGTCGATCTTCTCCTTTTGCAATTTCAAATAAGTTTGCTCCTGCATTCCGTATCACTTCACTACAAAAATGAAGATCCATCGCAGTCATTATATATGCCAACCTTTCTCTTTGAAATAGCTTAACATTTTACGATAATTTTCTCCGTACTTTTCTTGAAATTCTTTTCCAAAATCCTCTTCGATATGTTGCATCATCATATCATGGTAAAAAGCATTTTTAATTACTTCAATTACTGCTGGATGATCTGTCTCTAATGCAGATGGCTTAATCTCGCCTCCGAAACTACCAATTAAGGCTGAACTAGAATCACAGAGAATCGAAAATTTCCTTTCATCAGTAGGCCAATCTTCATCTCTATAATGTTGAAATACATGTTTAAGAGGCGTTTTACATGTTCCAATTGTAATTAGGATGACACTAATCCCCTTGCATTCCGCTACAAGTAGCGCTTCCTCCACATAATGCAAGTCTTCTGACCATATATCAACAATAATCGATGTTTCAGCATTTGCAATGACCCGGCGTACAGCTATATCTAACGTATTACTCCCTTGCCAGTTGTAAAAGGCCGGTGCAGGTTTAGGTGGTGACTTTAATTGATTGATAAGAGCTTTTGAAGTTTGTTCAAATTCAGTTTGAAACAGACGTATTAATTGTTCAATTGGAACAGCATTATAGAGAACTGTTTCTCCTTCAATACTACGACAAGCTCCTTTTTCTGTGAGTGATCGCAGAGCAGAGTAAACATTCGTTCGAGAGACAGATACTCGTTTTGCAACCTCATAACCCGATAAATCAGACTCTTCATGTAGCGTAATGTAGCACCGCGCCTCAAGATCAGACAATCCTATCTTTTTAAGTAAATCAATCATTGAACACCCTCCTAATGCGTATATTTAATATATAGATTATAAGTAGTATTTAACCACACTCCTAATTAGAAGTATGATTAAATACTACTTATGTCTGCAAGTAAAGTCAATAAGCATCTGCTTCATTTTTTAAATTAATACATAGCGTAAAAAAAGCTAGGCGAAACATGAACAATCTGCTCCGCCTAGCCTCTTTGTATTCACATTCTAAATCGTCATCAACATTTTTATCATTACATAGATTCAGCAATTCTCATTACATCCTCCTCTGTGCTCTTTTTTCTTCTCCAACGTGGTTCAAACTTAAATTCAAATTATATAATTGCAGAAATCCCTTTTATCCTCTCCTAATTATGCTAAAATTATAAATATTCCATCTCAAAGGAGCCTATTAATATGACTGTCTGTTTAGCAAAGCCTACAATTGACTTAAAAGATGAATACTTAGAATTCTATCAAGAATGGAAAGAGAGTGGTGAAACGATGATCCCTTGGGTAATCGAAAAAGATCCTTCTAATTTCCATACAATGGTTCAAGAACTACTTGATGCAGAGCAAGGTAAAAACCTTCCTGAAGGCTGGGTTCCGGATTCTACCTACTGGCTTGTGACAAATGATAAGAAAATCGTTGGTGCTGTAAATATTCGCCATAGTTTAACAGAGCACTTATTCAACGCTGGTGGCCATATCGGTTATGGTATTCGCCCCTCTGCAAGACGAAAAGGATATGCTACAAAACTATTAGCTTTATCATTGAAAAAAACGAAAGAACTGGGCGTAACAAAAGCGCTTATTGTTTGTGATGAAAGTAATATCGGTTCTGAGAAAACAATTTTACATAATGGAGGTCTTCGTGATAATGATTTTATTGAAGAAGATGGGAATATTGTGAGAAGGTATTGGATTAACCTATAGAATATGACTCGTGAAAAAGGAGAGGATTACTTGTCTACATTAGTACTCCAATTGGAAAGCACGATTGATACTGCCTCTAAAAGGATTAAACTTCTTTCAGACATAGATACAAGACCGCAGCCATCTAAGTGGTCTAAAAAAGAGATATTGGGCCATCTTTGTGACTCTGGAACAGTAAATCATAAACGCTTTGTTAATATTCTTACGTCAAAAGAATCAATAACAATAACTGGTTATAATCAAGAGTTATGGGTGCAGGCACATAATTATCAGCGTTCTTTTTCATCCGATGAAATACTACAGTTATGGCAATCTATAAACAAGCAAATTATAAAACTCCTAACTAATGTAAAAGACGCACAATGGCAGCTTCCATGTAAAACAGAAGAGCAAAACATAGTAACATTCGAATGGCTCGTTACCGATTATATTGACCATATGGACCATCATCTGAAACAAATATTTGCAGATTATTAAAATAACACACCGCTTTTTCACCTAGCAAAAAGAGGTATTTGTAAAAACCGCTAGAATCGTTATTATAGACTCCCCCCTTTCATACATCAAAAACAATTTGGATAATTCATCCCATAAAGTGAAACTTTAATCAGTGAGGGTATTACTACACGTTAATACGGGATACATTTCGATCTCTATAAATCAAGAAATGAAAACATTGTGAACGAGTTAGAAAAAGTAATAACGAATCATGATCCAGTTATACAGCCATAAATCATTGAGTAAGTAGTCTATAAAACGTACTCCCTATTTTTAAAAAACTTTCAAACTAGAGTTGGCAAGATTTAAAAACAAAAGAATATTTATACCTTGACCGATGCGAACGTTTGTTTGTATAATGACGAAGTATATAAAGGAGGAATGATATGAAAATTTGGACTGAAGAAATTCAAATTGACACGCCTATCGAACATTTATTTTCGTTTTTAGATGGTTCATTAGAACAAATGCAAAAGCTGATGCCTCATGTGATAGAGAATACACCGATTAAAGAAACTGAGGCTGTTGTTGGAAATGTGTATCGCCAGAAATACAAAGAAGGTGAAGAAATTCAAGAATATGATGTAGAGACACTTGAATACGTGAATACACCTACACATAAAACATTAAAAATTGGTTTTGTTCTTGCTAATATGTTTGATGTCACTGCTACATACGAATTAAAACAAACAAATGAAAATCAAACGTTATTTAAATATACAGCTACAAATAAAGCGTTAACTGAGCAAGCTGAGTTCTTTATGAAATCAGCAACAAATCAAATTGCTGTAGACTTTGTTAATCGTTTTAAAAAAATTGCTGAGTCTGAATACAACAAGTAAACGAAAATTTGGGTAAAATAATAAAGTGAAACTTTGATCAGTGGGGGTTTTCTTCATCCCCTACTGATCATTAGTTGAACCAATCGGGCTTTTACGGGCAGTTTATCCCCCACCTAACTTCTTTGCTTCCTGCCGAACTTTGAGGTGGGGGTTTTACTGCCCGTTAATGCGGGATAAATAAAACATTAAAGGAGCGTTACAAATGAAACAACAAGCAACTCCATACCTTACATTCAACGGCAATGCTAAAGAAGCATTGGAATACTATAAAGAAGTTTTTGAAGGCGAAATTGAAGGGATCCAAACTTTTGGTGAGGCTGATTATCCGACACCACCAGAAATTGACGATAGAATCATGCACGCACGTTTCAAAAAAGATGGTTTATTCTTTATGGTATCAGATGCATTTTTAGGTCAATCTATTGAAGTTGGAAATCATATTTCGCTTGCTCTTGAATTGGACAGCGAAGAGGAAATTCAAAAAATTTATGATGTACTAAGCGAAAAAGGAACTGTATTTATGGAATTACAAGATACGTTCTGGGGAGCAAAATTCGCGAAAGTGCAAGATAGCTTCGGAGTAATTTGGGATCTAAACTATACAAAAGCTTAATCCATACTTCATACAAAAAGGTGCTTCCTATTTGAAAGCACCTTTTTGTATACATAATTTTTTATGACTATACATTCCTAGTCACTCATCTTTTTTATCCCTCTTTTTTCGATTCATATCTTTTAGCGTTTGACTATACGCCAAGATTAAGATAATAAATAGTATCCCCGCAATCGCAACCATTCCAAGAAAATATTCCATATTTGTCCCTCCTCTCTCAAAATGTTTCAATAGTTATGATTTCAGCTACCTTTATTCCTTTCTATCTTCTTTTATGACGTGTAAGAGTTCTCTTAAAAGCTCATTTTGCTCTTGTTGAAGTTTTTCAATATTCCGCAGTGCAGACGTTTTATAAGAGTTATTTTTGAGGAGTGTTTGCAGGAACGAAACAAAAGAAATAAAAAATACTACAATAAGCCCTGTGAAAAGCAACGACGAAATGATCCCAAATATGTTAAAACTCTCAAACAACTAATCACTTCCTTTTACTTCCATTGCAACAAAAGTATTCTCTCATAACAGTAATAATTGTTTTTATATACAAAAAGCCAACCTTTCTAGAAGTTTGCTAGAAAGGTTGGCTAATAAATATATAAATCCATTTTGATTTTTCGACATATAAGCCGCGGCTATGGATAACAAAAAGTGACCTGCACTCGTTTTCTCTCTTTGTTTGCACTTGGCATGGGGTAGGAAAAGGATCTAACCGCTTCTATGCATGGCCTGATGCTCTCTCCCACCTAAAAAGAAGGGTTTTATGTCGGTTTTTTAATTTGTATTTATATATATACAAAAAGCCAATCTTTCTAGAAGTTTGCTAGAAAGATTGGCTAATAAATAGCTAAAATAACACTTATCTCGCAGCACGTACCTCAGCAACTAATTTGCCGCCATCTACATACATAATGAGCTTAACAGGTATGTCGTTTGTATTTTCAAACACTAAATCTAAATATGGATACGCAATCGTAGCATCTCTTCCTTTCGGTACATAGCCTACTACTTTTGAGTGAGTCGTTCTCTCTACCATTTTTAATCCCGCATGATCTGCAGCATTATATAATGTAGAAGACGTTTGACATACGCCTCCACCGTATCCATCTACTAATTTACCATCTACAATCTCTTTCCCTAACTGATAGCCTTTATCTGGTGTTGTATCCCCTATTAATGCGTTAAAAGAGAATTTATCTCCTTTACCTAACACAACTCCACTGATACTATTTGCAGATAAACGAATATTTTCTATTCTGCCACCAGTAGAGCCACCTAAATTCGTTTCATATCTACCTAGCACTGCTCCGTTTGCACTAGCATCTTCCGGCTTCGCTACAGGTTTTTTCTCAACAATTGGTAATTGGTAAGAAGAATCCCACATTCCTACGTTCATCAATTTATCTACTAGCTCTTTCTCCATTAACTCATAAGAAGGCTTTCCTTCCTGCCAAGTTCCATCACTTGCCATTCGAGAAGGAACCATCTTCTTATCTACGCTCTTTCCAACCTCACTAGCAACCTTCGTTACTTCTTTTTTAAACTTATTTTCATCTTCAAAATAACCTAAGCTTGATAAATTTATATTTTTCACTTCTTTACCACTTCTTGTATCAACTAAACTTACACTTTCATTTACACCCGTCTTTGCTTCTACAACATGCTCACCCATACCACTCACTAATGCAATATCACTAGCTTTTGCACCACAACCACTTACTACACCTACACATAACGCCCCTATTACTAAACTTTGTACCTTACGTGACAATATACTCTCTCCTTTTCCCCATAATCTTTTTCTTATGTTTACCCATTTTATGTATGTATTATTACATTACTTTACAATATCACTCATATGTATTACAAATATATTTCCTTTATATTAAAATTACTCTTTTCTTTCCTAAATGTCTACACATATCCCCTTAAAAATTTTTAACTTTGTTAAAAATTTAAGTAATCCCTTATATATCCAGTATATACCAAAAATTACTTTGAAGACAATTTTTATATTTGAACATTTCACTACAGTGGCAATACTTTTATTTGTAATTGTTAATGATACATTATGGAAATAACTTCTTATTATACCTCCTTCTATTCTTATATACAAGAATTTATTGTATAGCATATAGGTGTTCGCCGTGTCATCCATCCGCTCCTGCACATACATTATGATGAATTCAACCAATCTTTAGAACGGAGGATGTTTATGTATCCCTACAATTCATATGACCCTTACAATCCTTATATATACCAACAGCAATACGATGCACAACCTCAATACCAACAATATGTAGAACAGGCAAGTCAGATTGATCCATACGATCCAAATCGTCAATTTCAAATGCCTATCTCATTTCCAGGTGGGCGTCAACTAGAAAGACGCGTAAATGAACTAGAGCAACGAGTAAACCAATTAAATCGGCAAGTAAATCAGCTTCAACAGCTCACAGAACGTCATACACGTAGATTGAATCGCTTAAATCAACGCTTACGTGCTGTAGAAAATAGACTAAACATTTCATTTACACCGCTTGAAGATGGATTTTAATTAGTAAAATGAAAAATTATATAAGGAAGGGATTCCCCCTTCCTTTATTAAATTGACGAAAGTTTTCTCCATCACTATACTGGTAAGAGTCAATGAAATGAAACAAGGTGATAAATATGGATTTTGAAATAAATTTTCTCTCCTTCTATGTTGTACAAGTAGAAGGAAAAGGAGAGCAAGCAGATAAACGCTACAAACATTTTCAAACGTTAGATGCTGAAGAGTATGAGGACAGTCCTTTAAAAGACTTCCTAGACGGAGAATTATTAAAAATCTCCAAACGAAAAGTAGAGCGCCATGCAAAAACAGAACAAGCTCCAACAAAAATCGGCCGTTTTATCGTAGAAACTGGGCATGAATTAGATTCAAACCCACACTATAATTTATTTAATCGTATTCGCTTTGCGGAAACAAAAGAAAACTTTAAAGATACAAACGAACCTCTCGTTTATACATACATCGATACGAGTGCAGTACGTGGAGGCGTATTTTTAGTGGCTCAAGCAAAACTTCGTAAATACTTCGACGATCCATTTGTATTCGTTATGAAGTGTGACTTTGAACCGAAAGTTGCTTCCATCTCTGACGAAGCAACACTCATTCGTAACGTCGAAATGGCCATTACGACAAAAAATATGAAATCTATCCAATATCCATACATGCCAGAGGACGGAATTGTCGAAGTGGGCGAGCTAAAAATTCACCAAGCATCGCACGCTCGCTACTTCGAGGACTTCTTAAAATTCGTAGAATACGAGCGTTCCATGCCTGAAATTATGAAAACACAAGTTATGGATATGGTTTACGACCAAATTGAAGATGTGTTTGAAGAAGGTACAGAAGAACGGGAGCAATTTGACCAAGCGATGGAAGTATGGGCTGCGAGTCCGAAACGTGAACTACAGGAACATTTCACAACAGAAGAAGTAATGGAAGCTACTGCACAACTTGTGGAGCATGCGCCAGAGGTTGAATTAAAAGTGAAACTGGACCATATTTCTGTGAAGAGCTTACTTTCTGATTTCGGAGATTCGATACATATCGCAAAAGTAAACGACCGCTATGTGTTTATGATTGAGGCGGATACGATTACGTTTGAAAAAGGATTTTCTCCGATTGAGTTTTTGAAACCGGATGAGTTAGAGAAAGTGATAGAGCGGATTGCAAGCAAGACGTGAAATAAAAGACATTTTAGTGTCACTAAAGCGATTTTTGTATTTAGTAATCTAAAGGTAAGCCAGTACAATCGTTAAAAACCCAGCCGTTCTTCTTCAATTACTTCGAAGAATTGGCTGGGTTTTTAATGACAAAATGGCTGGATTTACAATTGACAAATACACTAGCCCCTCACATATGAGTTATCTATTCACTCTTCATACATAAAAATTTATTTGAGTCAGCCTTTACTTTGATTTGCTTTCTTAAAGTAAGAAATCGTTTGGTCTAAACCAAATGAGACGTCTGAAGCAGGCTTCCATTTTAATATTTCAATCGCTTTACTATTATCTAACTGGCTATGAAGAATTTCTCCTTTTAATGAGGGTTTGTATATAGGAGAGACAGATGAACCCAGTTTTTCTGATATCATTTTGTAAAGTTCATTAATACTTGTTCGTTTATTATATCCTATATTAAATATTTCGTTTGCACCATTAGTAATGGCTAGTACGTTTGCATGAGCCACATCTTCTACATAAACGAAATCACGTGTCTGCCGCCCGTCTCCATTGATAAATGGGACTTGTGCATTCGTTAATTGATTTATAAAAATACTAATTACTCCCCCTTCTCCATTTGCTTTTTGTCTTGGGCCAAATACATTCGCATAACGAAAAATTGTAAAAGGAATCCCATATAACTGGTTGAAGAGCTTAATATAGCTTTCTGCAATTAACTTTGAGTTGCCGTAGAAAGAAAGTGGGGCAGTTGGAGTTTCTTCATCGATAGAACGATTCGATTCACCATAAACGGCACTGGTGGATGAAAATATGAATTTTTTCACTTTAAATACTTCACAGCATTTCAATAAATGAATGGTCCCTAGAATATTGGTTGTTGCATCTACCAGTGGTTTTTCTATTGATTTCCCCACATTGGCTTGCGCTGCCAGATGTATAACCATGTCTGGTTTTTCTTTTGCAAACATGATTTCTACATCCTTTGAAAGTAAATCCAACTCATAAAACTGCACTCCGTATGGAACATTACTAATATCGCCATTGGATAAATCGTCAAGTACAATTGGAGTATAGCCTTCGTTTAGTAATAACTCTACAATATGTGATCCGATAAAACCCGCTCCACCGGTAACTAGTATTTTCATTTTCTTTCACATTTCTTATTCATAATAATTCTCCTTTATAGATTGAGTCATCATTCCTTTTATTATGACATTCAATACGTGGTCTACCTATTGTTTATAAACGAGGAATAGATTCTTTCTATCTTTGAAATCATCACATCTTGAGTTAGATGTTGTCGTGAATATTCCTGAGCATTTCTTCCTAAACGTTCACGAAGACTCTTGTTTGTTAAAAGCAATTTAAGAGCATCGGAAAGTTGTTGTACATTTCCCGGTTCACAAATGATCCCTGTTTTTCCGTTTTGAATCATTTCTGGTATACCACCGCAATTTGTTGTAATTATAGCTTGACGAGAAAACATAGCTTCAATAATTGAAATCGGAAAATTATCGTTAATGGTAGGTAAGACATAGATAGCAGAAGAGGAAAGGATTTCTGGTATATCTGTTCTTCTGCCAAAGAACTTAATATTGTCAAGACTAAGCTGTAGTACTTGGTTTTCTAGTCTTTCTCTCATGACACCATCACCAACAATCCATATTTCTACATTAGATAAATCTTGTTGAATTTGTGAGAGCGCTTTTAGAAAAATGTCATGACCCTTTCTGGGAGAAAGGCGGGAAACACAGGAAATTACAAGATTATCATTACACTCTTGTTTAGATATAGAAGCTTGATGAAAATGTATGCCTGTATGAACAGTAACCAGTTGTTCTATCTTTGCACCATACTCTTTTAAAGGGGAATGAAAGGAATTACTGATCGTTATAATTTGATCGGATGCTCTTATTCCCTGTTTTTCAATTTCACTAAAATAAGCTTCTTCAATTGATCCTTTTTTTATTTTATCGAACTTTAATCGGCTTTTTGTAAAATGTCCATGTGGTGTGAAAAAAAGAGGTTTCTTATATTCTAGATTTAGTTGTCCTAATAAAAAGACAGAAAATAAATCTTGTGCATGAAACACATCATATTGTTCTAGGCTTCTTCCTCTTAAAAAAGACTTAAACACGTTCAAGAAACTGGTGTTTTTTATAATTTTTTCATTGGCTGTACCATACCGTTGTAGCATAAAGTCCCTTGCATGTTCAGCAACCTGCGGGATATCTTGCTCTAGGTGAACTGCTGTCATTTGAGTAGGTGAGATGACATCTACGTCATGACCATACTTTTCAAAACCTGTTTTTACGGACGTAATATAATTTGATAACCCTCCAGTATTTGGATATCGCAAAAACGTTACGTAGAGGATCTTTAGTTTATTTGTTTTACTTGGTATGCGATTCTTTTTGATTCCAAACGTCTGAAATGGTTCAATTAAGTGATTCGTTTTACTATCTATTTTATAGTATTCATCCATGACTTTTAGCAGGCTCGCATGGAAAGGACAGATGTATTCATTTCGCTCTTCCTTTATTGCATCCAGAAGCATCTCCTCCTAACTCCGCTGATGATGAAAATTTTATTTATCTTATAAACCTAATTCTCTTCCCCAGATTGAAATTTTTTCAAGGTGGTACGTTAATAACTCACCGCCGCGGTTATCGAATATTCTTCGTAACTGGGTATGCAACCCCTTTTCTAATGTTCTCTGCAAATACGCCATTTTATAAAGGTCAATTGGAGCTGTCTTAAATTGAATGCCATTCTTCTGCATTTGTTTTGTATATAATTTCACACAATGTGTGCGAATTTCTTCTGCATGGCTCTGCCAATCTTTTCTAAAACCTAATAATATTTCGACTAAAACAACCATATCAAACCAGACGGGTGCATATTTGATAGACTCCCAATCGATAAACTGGATGTTCCATGGTGCACCCGGTGTCACATTGTTACTGCATATGTTTTGCATATGAAGATCACCATGCGTGATAGATGAACCATTTTCAAATAGTTCTGGGAAAAAATCCGGTCCCTTATGACATAGTTTTATTAGCGGTTTATGATAGGGTTTAATAATCTCCCTTAACCGGTCGTCTTTCGCTGCGTCATCGAGAAAAGCAATCGTCTTTCCAATATATTTGGCTCGATTACTTCTCATGTGGCTTGATTCATAAATAGGAAGCCAAGATTTCCAAACATCTTTATGCTTTTTAAAATTGTCTTCAAATGTGTGTGCGTGCAGTTTGGCAACGGTGGGGATAATGTAGTCAAAATGTTTCGGTGAGAAAGTGATCTGGCCACGTACTTGCTGAACAAATTCCATGAATATCCAGGTGTTATTTCCATTTTTTTCAACATGGTATATTTGAGGAAGAAACTCTTTCAATATAGAATAAGCTCTCTGATATACATTAATCTCTACTTCATTTTTGTAATTTGTTGAATGATATATTTTTAAAATAATAGGATAGTGATTCGTTTTTTTTCGAAGAGATAATTTGTAGATATTCATTCTTGTTGTTGATTTTAGACACTCGATTTTAGCAGGGTCTATTACAACCCTCTCAGCCATTGAATAAGAAAGCTTTTCTGAAATCTTTAACTTCTCAAAATGATGGGATAATACTTTTGCCTCGTACAACGCTTTCATTCCTTTCGTTTTCGTTTCCAGGCGTTCTTCAAATGAGACCACGTGCTTCTAATGAATGGCATTGGATCATCCCATGCAAACAAAGCAAACTCTTTTTTGCCTCGCAAGCCTTCATAAAAATCTTTCCACGTCATTTCGGCTCTTTTTTTCTTATGGCGGAACGTTAAATAATACCGCACAAGATAAATCCATTTGACACCGTCTATTTGTTTGAGTCTCGGCACGGGGTTTTGCTTGGTTAAATATAAATAGTACATGTAAACAAAATCGAGGCCTGCAGGTTCTGTCAGGCTATGCGTTAACCAAAAACGAGGGTTTATTTCAATAAACTTATAAACCCCATCTCGGGGGTCCTTTTTAAACTCTGCCATGCCAATACCTTTAAGGTTCATTTTTTTAAAAAAGGGTAAACATATATCCACCAATTCTGGAACTTGTTTACTAACAATATGAGCTCCCGTTCCAAATTCAGCTGGGAATTGATGGTTCTTTTGCAAAGAAAATAACGCTAGTAGCTCCATATTGTCGTCATAAAAAGTGGCCACTTTATAAAAATGCTGATTGTCGCCAGGAATGATTTCCTGAAGGATGAGTTTTCCATGCTGTCGGTACAATTCATACTCATTTCTTAGTTGATCTGGATCTTTTATGAATATGGCCTTTTTATTTATTTTTTTTCGAAACTCATGACCCAAAGTTGGCTTTAATATACATGGGAAATCGAGGGCCAATATCGCTTCTTCCAGTTGTTCTTTATGTTCGACCACATACGTTTTAGGACATGGAATATTATGCTTCACTGCTAATTCATACATTTTATGTTTATCCAATATTTCTTCAATTAACGAATGTTCAGGAAATAAAAATAAATAGTAGTTAGCCAGCTCCATTCGATATTTTGAAATGAACACCACATAATCATCCGCACCTGTATACAAAACTGGTTTCAGTTTAAACTCTTTAGCCAAATTGATTAAAAAAGTTAGTAATTCCTTTTCTTCCGATAAAGGACTTGGGCATACTCCGCATGAAGCAAGGCGTGATTTTCCTATCTTATAAGGTTTCTCTATATCGAACGCATAAACGTCGATCCCTTTTCTCGCTAAGCTTCTGATGATTCCGATTCCATTGGCACTTAAGTCCAGTACAACTGCTGCGTGTTCATGATACATAGAATTCTTCCTCACTCAAATACTTTTTGTATATTTTTTCGATATGAGCTGTCATTGTCTCTCTAGTTAAATGCTTTTTAGCGAAGTTTCTTGCATTTTCACCCAACTGCACCCGATCTTGCTGATTTGCAATGACGAACTTTAATGCACGTGCCAGTTTAGTTGTATCTCCTGGAGCGACTAGAATGCCTGTCTTGGAGTGATTCACCAGTTCAGGTATACCTCCCGATGTTGTCGAAATGACACAAGCTCCACTATGCATGGCCTCAATGATAGAAACAGGCAGGCTGTCGTTTAGGGTTGGAAGTACAAAAACATCGGTTTTGCTTAAAATGTTTGGCACATCATCTCTTTCCCCTAAAAACTCCACCATGGAAAGATCTAAAGAATCGACTTGCTTTTCTAACGTGTCTCTCATCTCACCATCTCCGACAATGAGTACTTTAATGTTGTCAGTATATTTTCTTTCCATCTTTGAAAGTGCGTCAAATAATACATTATGGCCTTTTCTTGGACCTAATCTCGCCACACATGTAATAACGACCTTCTTGTGTGCTGATGTATTTTTTGTGCGATACTTCTCAGGATAATCAATGCCCGTAAGTACAGTTGTCATGTTCTCTTGTTTGGCTCCTAGCTGCATTAATGGATAACGAAATGAATCACTGAGAATGATAACGTGATTGGCAAATTCAATGACTTTTCTTTCTAATGTTTTATAATAGACTTCTTCCAGCGAACCTTTTTTAAATATGCCAAATTTCAGCCGATTAAAAGTAAACATCCCATGGGGTGTAAATAACAAAGGTTTTCCGTAATATACATTGATTCTTCCTAATATATTCGCTGTAAACAAATCTTGCGCATGGAAGATATCATATTTTTTTAAGTCGATATTGTGAAGCAGCATCATTTCATAGATATACATATGTCTGTGATTTTTCACAATCATGCTGTTATAACTTCCATAACGTGTATGAAAGAAATCTTTTAATTTGGGAACAACTGTTTCACGCATGATCTCTACTTTACTCTGAGGAAATTGATTAGGGGAGATAATGTCGACTTGATGTCCTTGTTGTCTTAACCCTTCACTAAGTGCTGTAATATAATTAGATAAACCTCCAGTATGAGGATAATCCCAAAACGTAGCAATTAATATAGAAAGGCTTTTCTTTCGGGCCGTCTTTGGCCCTGTATTTGTATAACGTTCGTGCATTTCATTCTTCTTTTTTTGAAATGAGGACGAATGAATTCCAAAATATTTATCCATTTCTTTAATTACATAGGGATATGGAAACATAAGCTTCTTTTTCATCGCCAGATCCTCCTTACCACTTCGAACGCTTCAGCATATTGTACGCCAATTGTCATTCCCCTAACTCTTCCTAAATACTGAACTCCTTCATATGAACGAGGATGAGGGAAATCTCTCATTTCTACGTCATAATGTTTGAGCGCCGCAATCTTTGAATCCATTTGATCTGTAATGTCGACAAAATAATTAGGTTTGAAAGCTTTATCATTCGTGTGGATGTTCCACTCACTAGAGGAAACCGTTTCAAATGTAATTAATTCTATCGGTTTTTGATTCGGCAGAGGTCGAGTCGCGGTCAAAACCGCCTGAAAAGTAATTAAATGATCAATATTGACATCTCCATAATGGTGGGTGAAGATTTTACTCGGTTTATAGGTCTGTATTAATTGTTCTATTTCTTTCGTTAACTGATACAGCGGAATTAATTCTAACTCTAAATTAGCATGCTTGAGGAATATCACTTCTTCAATACCAAGTACCTTATTTGCACGCTGGCTTAGCTGCTGCATATGATGAGCTTCCTCTTTTCTTCCTAAAGCAGTAATGATTGAAATTACCTGATAGCCATCTTCTACTAGTCTTTTTAAAGTCCCGCCAGATCCTAATAACTCATCGTCAGGGTGAGCACCAATGACTAAAACACACTCTCTCATTATTATTATCACTCCTTGTACTACTTAATTTATGATTTATGCTGTAAAAAGAAACTGTCATTAGCGGAGAGTCTGCTTGATCGTTTGTCATCTTTTAATGATCCTGCCAGTCTATCCCCCACCTATATAAATCCATTTTGATTTTTCGACATATAGCCGCGGCTATGGATAACAAAAGGTGACCTGCACTCGTTTTCTCTCTTTGTTTTCTTTTGGCATGGGGCAGGAAAAGGATCTGACCGCTTCTATGCATGGCCGGATGCTCTCTCCCACCTAAAAAGAAGGATTTTATGTCGGTTTTTCAATTTGTATTTATATAACTTCTTTGCTCCCTTCCCCACTTTAATGTAGGGGGATTACTGCCCGCAAATAGCGGAATAAAATAAGCCTGTATTAAAGACTGATCACTACTACTAATCAATCTTTAATACAGGCTTATAGTCTATTGAGATTTGCATGTTTATTTCTGCCTCTATATAAATCCATTTTGATTTTTCGACATATAGCCGCGGCTATGGATAACAAAAGGTGACCTGCACTCGTTTTCTCTCTTTGTTTTCTCTATGTCTGGGGCAGGAAAAGGATCTGACCGCTTCTATGCATGGCCGGATGCTCTCTCCCACCTAAAAAGAAGGGTTTTATGTCGTTTTTTAATTTGTATTTATATATGATGAATTCTAGAAGGGAATGATTAAAAAACAAAGTGGGGGCTTCAATATTTAAAAACGTTATGCGCAAAATACTCCGGTTTTTTATCTATGTTTCGCCCATGTCTTGTAAACAGAAGAACGTATATTCTTCACACAGTTCAAAAAATCTTGTGACAGTCCAAATTTTTCAAACCCTTTTAATAACTTAGTAGGAGTCTTACTATTTGAGGTAAAAGCTCTTTTATGATCAATGACTTTTAACTGACCTTCTTCATTTATTAACACGTGTCTTACTTCCGTGTCCCATCTGGTAAATCCAATCTTTTTTAATTCATCCAACATTGTTAATATCTTTTCAGTTAATTCTTCTGTGATCTGTTTTTCTCTTTTCAAGTGACGTGCAAGTGAAATTCCATGTATATACTCCATGACAATATAATTTTCTCCATATTCATAAAGTCGTGGAATAATAGGTGATGATTGTCCAATTACCAGAGCTTTCAACTCTTTTTTTTGAGTTTCTTCCAGGAAAAACATTTTCACACATGTATCATGGGTTAATTGATATACTTCTCCATCCTTCCCATCTCCAATGAGCTTATATTCCGCCAAGTCTCTTCTACTTATTCTTCTTTTGTTAAAGTACGTTTTCATTTTATAGCTCCTTAATAAGTATTTCGTGATCTTACAATAGCCTCACCTCACATTCTATGATTCATCACTTACATATGTAACCTAGACCAATATATATTTTTATAACTTGGTTCAATTCATAGGGTTTTTAGTAGATATTATTTTAAAACCTTAAAATGCAATAAAGTGAAAATTTGATGAGTGGGCAGTTTATCCCACACCTAACTTCTTTACCTCTACCGAACTTTGAGGTAGGAAGCAAATAGCGGGATAAACCACCGCTTAAAACCATAAAAAACGCCCATTGTTCAAACTTCTTCGGGACCAAGTCATTTCTCAACATTTCAATTGAATTTCTGAAGCCTAATGAATTGCAGGGTATGAATACTTACTGTAATATTCCATAGAAATTCTTAATCCCAACAATTTATAAAAAAGAGAAGAGCAAGCCCTTCTCTTTTCGTTCTATTATTTCTTAACTGCCCTTGTTGGCTATCTCGATCTACTTCAAGTAACTTCTTGATTCAATCCTCTCTAAAACATAGAAGTGGCATGGATATAGAGGGGGATCAGAATAAATAACTAAGGTAATCAATAACAATATTACTTGACTACTTGATATATAAGAAAAGCAGGGGCTATATAAAGTGAAACTTCCATCAGTGGGGGTTTTCTTCATCTCCCACTGATGGTTAGTTGAACCAATCGGGCTTTTACGGGCAGTTATTCCCCACCTATCTTCCTTGCTTCTCTCTGAATCTTGAGGTGGGGGTCTTACTGCCCGTTAATGCGGGATAAATCCATTTTAATTTTTCGACATATAAGCCGTAGCTATGGATAACAAAAGGTGACCTGCACTCGTTTTCTCTCTTTGTTTTCACTTCGCATGGGGCAGGAAAAGGATCTGACCGCTTCTATGCATGACCGGATGCTCTCTCCCACCTAAAAAGAAGAGGTTTATGTGGGTTTTTTAATTTGTATTTATATATAAAAACACCTGTATCTTCCTAAGGAGTTTCTCTCAGTCTGTAGTTTTCTATTCTAAAAGAGACTATGTTAACTTCATAATGCCTTCATTGTTATTTCCTATTATTCATTATTCATTGCAGCTAATATCTGCAGTTGCTGCTTAGCTTTCTTCAAAGCAGTTTTGAAATAACCTTGTAATAACTGCATAGTCGTATTATCGAAATCGTATTGATCTGAGACATTCTCCCATGTCCCACTATTTAGAAACGTCTCCCAGGTCAATTGCATACCTCCGTTTTTCTTTAGCTCTTTAAATACCCATCTCTTCATTTTCTTTTTTCCCTTATCAGTTAAAGAACCATTGTTTACAAGTACGAGTTCTATATTTCGCTTATATCGCTTGCGGATATCCTTTTGCTTCGCGACTGTAAGAAAGAGATTTGCAGTATTCTTTGCATCTGCGAAGGCACGATGCTGTGTTCCTTCCCATTCTAAATCAAACTGTGTCACTGCAGACATCAAGCTCGGATGACTTTGAAAAACCTCTGTATACGCCTGAAGTACAAATCCTTGTAAATCAAACCTTCTTTCTTTCTCAAGACAAGGACATTCTACATTATGGAATTTACAATCTTGTGTTAAAAATCCATAATCCTCTCTCCCCCATGTTACAAGCATATAATCTTCTCCAACAAACTCACGGAATCGCTCCATTACATAAGGGAATTTTTCTACACCTTTTAAATCCTGCTTTGTAATTCCCGTTAATTTTGTTGTATGACGGGATAGAGATGCAGTTGGTTTAACAAGTGAAGAGAAAACTTCGATGATACTCATTGTTCCTGCTTCAATCTTAATAGCTCCAATATCAACAATTTCCGTTGGAGCATGCGATTGGTAAGGTCTAAAATTCCGTTCAATATCAAATACAATATAATACTTTGGTTCATACATATTACTTACCTCTTCCTTATCTCTTCTTACTATTATATCCCTAATCTCTACTATGTAATAAAAAATGGTCTTGTTTGCAATTCAGCTATTATAGGCTTCAAAAATTACATACATTGTTACACTACGCATGAAGTGAAACTTTGATCAATAGGGGTTTTCCTCATCCCCCACTGATCATTAGCCCTCACCAATTGGGCTTTTACGGGCAGGAGAAAACGCAGTTGTAGTATGGGTGAAACTTTGATCAGTGGGGGTTTTCTTCATCCCCCACTGATCATTAGTTGAACGAATCGGGCTTTTACGGGCAGTTTATCCCCCACCTAATTTCTTTGCTTTTTGCTGAACTTTGAGGTGGGGGTATTACTGCCCGTTAATGCGGGATAAAATGAGGATCCAAAACAAAAAGAACGCAAAAAAAAGAGAAGGGTAAGCCCTTCTCTTTTTGTTTAATTACTTCTTAACTACGTTAGTAGCTTGTGGTCCACGGTTACCTTGTTCTACTTCGAAAGTAACTTCTTGACCTTCTTCTAAAGATTTGAATCCGTCGCCTTGGATAGCTGAGAAATGAACGAATACGTCTTCTCCGCCTTCAACTTCGATGAAACCGAAACCTTTTTCTGAGTTAAACCATTTTACTTTACCGTTTTGCATGAAAAAATCCTCCTACAATGTACCTATATGTACATATTCATTTTCAACCACTTTACAAGAATAACAAAAACATTAAAAAACTGCAACCGCAGAGGAGATTTAACATTGCTATCCTCTTCTGAAGTTACAGCTCATTTAAATCTCTATATTATTAAAAGTAAAATGGTTTATAATCACTATAGCATATCAATATAATAAAAGTAAAGCGGAAGTTGTTATTTTTTTGCAAGGCTCAAATAACATTCTTCCACTACATCACTTTTGATTCTCCTGATCCAGCAACAACATAGCCTTCATTTCGATTCACAATTCGCCAACCATGCCCTTTTATGGATCCACACGCTGTCATGGTTCCCTCTTCTAAACACACGCGGCAAATTGTGCTGATTCCAGCTTTATTTTGTGTTGAAGTTGTATATAGCACTTGTTGGTCGACACTTAAGTCTAAATAGCTACTTTCGTTCTGTTCACTTTGACATATGTGCCAGTTCAGCTTTTTATGTTTAATAATTTCATCTATGACGCAAAATGAAATACTACCGCTCTTTCCTCGGCATGAGCCACTCGCAGCTACGAGATAGGAGTTGTGCAGTGTCAAAGCAGAAATCATTTGGTTGCTTGCTGCCTTAATTCTTTTTAGTTTACAACTTTGAAGGTCAAAAAGCCAAATGCCACCGTATTTAGCATGTATCTTTGTACCAATAAACAAAAGATGTTTGTATAAAAATAACGAGCGAATAGATGGTGCACCGGAGCCATAACACTGGAATGGAAGAACTGTTTCCCATGTAGAACCAAAGTTGTTAGAAAGATATAACGTTTTATCACCGTGAGCGATAACCGTACCTTTCGTATCACTGCACACGCTCCAGCTAGTTGCTTTTGTTGGAAAGCGCTGAATGGTCCAGTTTTCACCACCATTCATACTACGAATAAAAATCCCTTCGTCTCCTACTCCGTAAATCATATCTCCATCACTATGTAAATCCCGGATTCGTTTTTGAAATCCATTTAAAATTTGTTTCCATTCTCCGTTCTCTTGGACAAAGAGACCATCATATGTAGTAGCTAAAATTAACTTTCCATCTTCTAATGTCGTTACAGCAGTTGCACTTAACAATGTCTCCACGATGACACTCCCATTCCTAGAACTTTTCAGCAAATGCGATTGCGAAGTTACTACACTTTTCGATATCTTCCTCCTCTTCTGGAGATAACTCGATTTTCAATCCTTCTTGTACAAGCTCTGCCCCACATTCCACAAGACGTTCTTCAAAAATTGTTACGGCTTCACAAAATTGTTCATAAGCTGTATCACCAGAACCAAAAACAGCCACTTTTTTCCCTGCCAAATCTACGCTTTCTAAATCATCATGGAAATCTTCCGCTTCAAAAGGTAATTCACCATCTCCCCACGTATAAGATCCAAGAATGATGCCATCATATGCTAATAGTTCTTCAGCATCCATACCTTCCATTTCTTTCAATTCCACTTCGTGATCAAATGCATCCAAACTCACTTTAATTAAATCAGCAATACTTTCTGTATTTCCTGACATACTCGCAAACGCAATTAAAATTTTGGCCATATTGACATTCCCCTTTGTTATTGATTATGATTCTCATTATAATAATAATGAGAATCATAATCAATTGTTTTTTTGAATCCATTTTTGACCAAATTATAAAAAAAGCACGAATTGACGTTATTGTCATTCGTGCTTTTTTGTCTTATTTTTTAAAAATACCAAACGGCTTTCCTACTGGTAATACAACTTTTCCAAAGTGTGTATTTAACACAGCTGCTCCTGAACCATAAAAAGATAATAGTGAGATACATAGTTCAGAATACGCCGCTAAATTGTGCATGGCATGTGGCATAACACCTAAAGTACTAAATGAAAGACCGATAAATAAGAAATCAATAAGTACAAAAATCATAAATAATACTTTATGTGTTTCCATTGCTCCAATTGTCATGAAGAGTGTAAAGATAAGATATCCGATAAAGGCTACACCAAGTTGTTTCGGATCTGCAGCCTGTGCTAGTTTTTCTCCGAATACACCAAACTGAATTAACCATGATGTACCAACGCCTAGCCAAAATAGACCATACGCACCAAATGCTGTTGTACCAAATGTATTGTTATGCTTTGCATCATGAATACATGCAAAGAGTTGTGCAAATCCTCCTAAAAAGATTGCCCATGGTAGTATAAATGAAACACCGTCTGTTAAACCTAACTTTTGTGATGATGCTACAAGCGTTACCATTGCTAATCCAAATAGACCAATTCCAGATGGATCTGCTGTTGTCATTTTCACATGATGCGTAGTTTGATTACTCATAAAAACCTCCTGATTTTGAACACATACTTGAATACAATACTGAAATCAGAAGGCTGTGTCAATGGTTTTTATTGTATGTTGTCGGACTTCACATCTTTGTAACATTGAAATATAATTTCGCTTACTTCATATGGCTTTATATCTATGTTTAACATGTCTTTTATAGGGACCCAAACCGGAATATATTGTCCACTTTCAACCTTTTTAAATTCTTCACCTTTTCCTGTACCAAATATACCACTCGTTATATGTACCTTATAAAAGTACTGTGTACCTTCGTATTCATACTTGGCCAAAAGCTTTTCAACTTCTACATGAATCCCCAATTCTTCATACACTTCTCGAATCGTCGCTTCTTCCGGCGTTTCATGTTCTTCTATTCCTCCACCAGGAAAAACAAAATATACTTCCTTGTTTCGAACACGTTTTATAAGAGCGATTTTATTTCCTTGCACAATAATAGCTGAGCCACGATCCCGCATCATGATATGACTTCGATTCCAATCGCAACCGTTCCCCACTGCTGTTCTTGTTCTTTCGTATATATTTCATATGTACTTTCGAGCATTTCTTCCATTTCCGAGTTTGTACAGTCTAACAACTCTTTATCAATGTCTTCATACATCTTTTGAAAGGTTGGATAACATTTTAACTCAGTTACTTTCACACAGAGCGTTTCTTTCGTTACTAAATTTGTAAATTCAATCTCATCGTCACTTTGTATTTTCCGACGTTTTTCATCATATAAACGTACTTCAAATATCTTTTTACCGGATTGAATGGATTGAAAAGGTTCATTATATAATCCCATTGTATGTATCATTTCTTCATCACCCCGACTTATTATATCACGAAAAAAAACTAGACAATCTTGCCTAGTTTTTCACTTTATGATAATGAAGATTGTAAAAATCCAAACCGCATGGCATGCTCGATTTCATCTGTAAAAGCTCTCAAGAATACATCTCGAATCGTTTGATTTTGCGTTAATAAAAAAGCATTTCGGTATTCTTCATAGGCTTCTAATTCATCCTCATACGCACGCTCTAACCCTTCTTTATAAGAAGCATACTGCACCGGGACTATTTGATACGTCGGTTGTTGTCCTGTTAATGTACTATATAATTGTGTAAAGAGCTGTAAATGTATTTTCTCATCTTCTAGTGCATGTAAAACTGCTTGCTTATGTTTTGCGTTCGGTGCTTCATTAGCTAAACGCGCATAAAATTCTATTGCAGTAGCTTCTCCTTGAACCGCTTTTAAAATTGCTTGTAACACTTCTTGATACGTTCCTTCCGGTCCCCTCGTTAAGTAATTATAGTAATATGGGTGTACATTGTACAAAAGGATCCCCTCCACGAAATAAACTTCCCTTTGCATTCTATGTGCAATGAGAATTTTTGTGCCCATATAGTGAAACTTTGATCAGTAGGGATTTTCTTCCTCAGGAAGCACTATGAATAACAATGCAGAACACCCCCTAATACATTTGTACTATTTTTATTCCATTTCTATAAAACAATGCCCTATACTATAGCATGTAGACAACAAAGACAAGATACATTGTCCACACAATTTGTTTCATTCAATATGAGAGGAGTTAAATAGAAATGCGCTATGTCATTTTAACAGGTACTTCACAAGGATTAGGAGAAGCAATCGCTATAGGTTTATTAGAGGAACATACAAGATTGATTTGTATTTCCAGAAAACAAAATGAACAACTCATTGAGAAAGCACAGCAGCTAGATATTCCTTTAGATTTTCACTCATTTGACCTCCAGGACGTACATAACCTTGAAAATCACATGGAAACCGTCTTCTCATCAATAGAAAAAGAAACGGTCTCCTCTATCCATTTAATTAATAATGCTGGCATGCTGGCACCAATGAAACCTATTGAAAAATCAGAGAGTGATCTTTTGATTTCAAACGTAAATGTCAATTTAATCGCACCTATGATTCTCACATCTTCGTTTATGAAACATACGAAAGATTGGCAAGTAGAAAAACGTGTCATTAACATTTCGTCAGGAGCTGGCCAAAAACCTTACTTTGGTTGGGGGGCTTATTGCACAACGAAAGCTGGCGTGAACATGTTTACACAATGTGTGGCGACCGAAGAAGCCGGAAAAGAATACCCTGTCAAAACGATTGCATTCGCACCAGGCGTAGTGGACACAGGCATGCAGCAATAAATTCGTCAAACAGAAAAAGAAGATTTCATTCACTTAGATCGCTTTATTGCTCTAAAAGAAGAAGGAAAATTACTCTCTCCTGAGTATGTCGCAAAAGCAGTAATCCATTTATTAGAAACAGAGGATTTCGAACAAGGCGGCGTCATTCGAATTGATGAAAAATAGTTTTATATGCATATACAAAAAGGCTCGCATACACGCGAGCCTTTTATTTCATCGGTTCTATATAAATCCATTTTTATTTTTCGACATATAAGCCACGGCTATGGATAACAAAAGGTGACCTGCACTCGTTTTCTCTCTTTGTGTTCACTTGGCATGAGGCAGGAAGAGGATCTGACCGCTTCTATGCATGGCCGGATGCTCTCTCCCACCTAAAAAGAAGGGTTTTATGTCGGGTTTTTAATTTGTATTTATATAATAATAACAACACTGATTCTATAATGAAGTATTAGTGATTACTCCCTAAATCCCTTCTTTTACGATTTCATAATATTCATAACTGTATCCATCACCTCTTTTTCAGCTTCTACAACTTGCCTTTTTTCCCTTTCAAATTCAGCTTCCGATTTCACAAACTGTTCTTTCCTCTTTTGAATCATACGCTTCATTTCTTTCTTACTTGGCCCTCCATATACAGTTCGTTTTTCAACAAAGGCTTCTGGTGAAATAATGTTACTCCATTCTTTTTCAGTGAGTACCATATGAAATTTTGCTTGCAAATACATATTTACATCTTTTAAATCCAGTTCATGTAACTCTTTTTCCTGCTGTGCAGACATTTTTGCTATATCACCTGCAGCATGATGAGCAAGACGAAATGGAATATCGTACTGCTTTGTTAATGTATCAGCAAAATCCGTAATCGTAATCGCATGTTTGGAAGAACGACTTCTTAGTGTTTCTGTTTCAACTTTCATCGTCCGGACGACTGCATTCATGATACAAAAAACACGGATTGCTTTTTCAAAACCTTCATATAAAAGTGGTTGCAAGTCGTCTTCGGTATCAACTATATCCCCAAACGGTGTATTATGAATCATTTGAAATACAGCAAAAGCTTCTCCAAACGATCTGCTGGTGAGAGCACGGGCATGTTCAATAGAAACTGGATTTCTCTTTTGCGGCATAATACTACTGATTTGTACGTAAGGATTTGCAACGGTAATACCGCTATATTCTTTTGTTGCTAATAATAAGAAATCATGAAGCCACCTACTACTATTCGTCATCGTAATCATGAGTGCCGCACTCGTCTCTAGTAAATAATCCGCACTGGCAATCGCGTCATATGAATTTTCAATAACATTTGAAAAACCAAGCAAATTCGCAACACGCTGTCTATTAATAGGAAAGCTTGTTGTAGAAAGTGCCGCCGCCCCTAGCGGAGAACGGTTGACAATATGATAGGCCTTCCATACTCTCTCTAAATCACGCTGCATCGTATCGTAAACAGCCAAAATATAATGACCAAATGTTGTTGGCTGTGCAGGCTGCGTGTGTGTGTAGGCGGGCATGATTGTTTCCATATGTTCCGCTGCAGTGTCCAACATACTTTCTTGCAATAACATAAAATGCTCCATAAAGCGTAATAGAAAACGTCGTAAACTCATGCGATACATGGCTACTCCCATGTCATTTCGGCTCCTACCAATATGCATATTGCTTACAAAATCTTCATTAGCTTCTTTTTGCATCAAATGTTCAATTAAGAAAAAAAGATCTTCATGCTCAGGCTCATACAGTAATTGATTTTCTGGAATTTGTGCAACCTTCTCTAATGCTGTTAAAATAACTTTCGCATCCTGTTGCTTCATTAATTTTTCTTCAACAAGCATAATGATATGAGTACGATGTACCATAAACATATCCTGTAATAAATAGTCTCGCTGAAATTGAAAGACATGCTGCAAAATACAATTTGCGTATGTCTTTCCTGGAAATTCCACACCTTCACTCTGCAAAAATTCTTCCTTTCCCCTTTGCATTCCCTTGTCCCCTTTCGCCCACATATTATTAATCATCATACCCAACGATTACGAAAAGGTGCTTATACAAAAATAAAACCGATGCTGGACGCATCGGTTTTATTTAATAACAGTTGCTTTATATTTTTCGCTCTGCAACACTTGAAAATGCAAGTTACGTAAGTGCTTGCGTAACTCTGCACTATCATCTTCTTCTAAGTTATTTGCTAAAAATACAATTTCTGTACAATTTCCAGGTTTATCCGTTGCATACACTGCTTTTGCTAACGTCCACGGTGTATAGCCATTTTTTTGCCCTGCATGACGGAACGATTTGCGATACTTTTTTGCTTTCATGTCTGTTTCAACAAGACTTGCCCACTCTTGTTCTTCTTCTTTTGTAAGACCTTTTTTATGATTCGCTTTTTCAAGTAGTACCATATAATCATTGGCTGAAGCAGCTGGCAATTTATCCGACCAGATTTTTTCATATTTTTCTTCTAAAAACAAAGGAATTTCTTTTTGTAATAATGGTCCTTTTTCCTTCAAACGCTCATGTATCAGTACTGCATAGCCACGATATTCTTCTGGAGACATTTCTTTTAACTTCTTTTCCAGTTTATATTTCGGAACATGTAATTCTTTATGCAAATATCCTGGAATATATAAAGAAGAAACGATAGGAAATAAAGGTTGATGTGAAGGCAATGATAGATTTTGTAAATTTTGATTAATATGATCTAACCCAAGTCGATCCATTAAATATTCAGTATTCGCATTTGAACTAAATTTCACCATACCTTTAGCAACTTCTTCTAAAGAAACTGTATTTTCATCCATTTTCTCTGTTCTTATTAAATATCTTTGCCAACGATCCTGTGCACCACCATCTGTATTCGGAATATAATAGCGATTCACATCATCAATAGATACAATGGTATTCGGATCAATTCTCCCATCTACAACCTGTTTCGTAAATTCTAATGCGACAATTAATTTCATCGTACTTGCGACAGGTAATACAACATCCGGATTCACAGAATAAACAACTTTATCATTTCGTTTTATAAGTAGGGCACTGTTTTTTTCATCTTTATGTTCTTCAACAAACGAAGCAATATATTGAGCATCATCGTTATTTGAACTCCAAACTTTTTCCACTAAAAAGTTACCCGATATAAGCAATATGAATACACTAATGATTCCAGCACATACTATAACTTTCTTCAAGTGAATTTTCTCTCCCAATATTTATCTTTTAATCTATTTATATATAAAATTACAGGCAAAACAATAGAGACGATTTCCTAAAGAATCGTCTCCACCATTGTAACTTGCAATCTCCTATTATGTCTATGTCATAATTCGAACGAAATTTTCAAGAAATTTTTTATAATTTAAACTCCAGCCAATTCTCACCCACTTCTGCAACGCTTTTGCATCAGGTTGGGGACGAAAATCAGCAATACTTTCTCCTTCGGCGCTTCCTTCCAAATCTATATCAACCCTACGATATACATACTCAATAAAAGAAGAATCTACAACAGCCATCATCGTTACAACATCATGAATTGGACTGCCTGATATTTTCGGGTTCATTTTCTGATATGCTTTATAATAATATTTAAAAATTGGTTCAATTAGCTTATTAAATTGTGTTTTCGAATGTTTTGCAATATACTTTACAGTTTCCGGGATAATAATCGCCTCATTTGTTACATTAAGTGGAATCAGTGTCAAATTCTTTGCATGTTGCATCACTAAATTCGCAGCAATTGCATCACCATGAAAATTTGCCTCTGCTACAGGAGTAACATTTCCTGGAACAAGAAAGGCCCCGCCCATACTATAATATTCTTTTACATTTTTCATTACATCTTTCTCCAAAATAAATGCTGTTGCTAAACTTGTCAATCTCCCTGCATCAACAAGAATAATTTCATTTTTATAACGATTAATAATATCAAAGATTTCACAAAATGGTTTAATATTTGGGCGAATTGTTTTTGGCGGGCGAATCGGTCCCAATCCTTCTGGTCCATGAATTTCAGGATAGTACGTTGTAAATTCACCAGATAACGGCATTTTAGCTCCGTTAATAATCGAAATGTCTTCTCTACCAGCGAGTTGCAGCAAATAAGCAGCGTTACTCGTTGCTTTCTCTTGCTTCACATTTCCGTATCCAGTGACAATACCAACAATTTCAATTTCAGGATGCAACAAGCCATACATAATTGCTAAAGAATCATCAATACCGGGATCCCCTAAAAAAAGAATTTTTTTCATGGCCTTCAACTCCATCCCCTCAATTGTTATTACTATATGAAGGAACAAAAGTATGCAGAATAAAAAGGTACATATTTTCCCCCGTGCTACCGTAACAATAATACCTCCACCGATAAGCGTTTCACTTCATCACACCAACACTTTTTGAACAAACGATGAATCCTTTATATAAATTGTATCTTTACATCATTTGTTCAAATTTTGTTCATTGTGATTCGCTTCACAAAAATACATAATAAACTTGTACATACATTTTATATTGCATTAGGAGGGATTTATTATGTTTATTGATTTTTTACGCAATGATAAAAGAGCACTATTTATCCTGTTACCGCTTCGTTTATATTTAGGATATACATGGTTATCTGCCGGTATAGGTAAGCTTTTGGGGCAATCATTTGATGCAAGCGGATTTTTAAAAGGAGCAATTGCAAAAGCTGGCGGAGATCATCCAGCTGTACAAGGCTGGTGGGCTGATTTCCTACAAAATTTCGCGCTTCCAAATGCCGATTTATTTAGTTTCCTTGTACAATGGGGAGAAATTTTAGTTGGACTTGGACTTCTTCTAGGTGGGTTAACAAAAACAGCTGCATTTTTCGGAATTGCCATGAATGCCGCTTTCTTATTAAGTGGAACTGTCAGCACAAATCCAAATATGATGCTGTTATCCATACTCATTTTAGTAGCCGGATATAATGCCGGACGTATCGGTTTAGATGGGTATGTTTTTCAAAAGGTTTTCCATAAAAACAATAGTAATCCAAACCCTTCAGCACGGAAATTCGCATCATAAATCAACGACATACTCATTACAGCTTCCGATAACACTGATTGTGTGAATGAAAAGTCCCTTCAGATCTTAAAATGTACCCTATAGAGTAGACACTAAAAAAGTCTCCCTATAGGGTTTTTGTATATAATTAAGAAAAACATAAAGACTGGGGAAATTTATGAGTAAAAAGGTTTTTACAGAGAAAGAAATTAAGCTGTTATCATCTAATCAATATGTTAAATCTGTCAGTTCAAAAAGTATCACATATACGGATAAATTTAAGCGTATATGTATTGAGGAAAAAGAGAAAGGCAAGTTTCCAAGACAAATCTTTGAAGAATGTGGGTTTGATGTAGAAATCTTAGGAATGGATAGAATTAAGGCAGCGAGTAAAAGATGGAAAAAGGCTTACAATGAAAATGGGATTAGCGGCCTACGTGACACTAGATTTGGAAATTCAAAGCGTTCTAGAGAAAGAGAACTGACTCTAGAGGAGAAAAACGCTCGCTTAGAAGCTCAAATTAACTTACTAAAGGCAGAAAATGAACTGTTAAAAAAGATTCGTTTGATAGAAAGGGGGCTAAAAAAGTAGTCCTTCTTTCTAGCCAAAAATATATCCTGATTCGTTCAGTGATAGAAACATATCAACTCAAACATATGGTGAAATACCTATGTGGAATAGCCGGTGTCTCAAGAAGCGGTTATTATAACTATTTCTCTGTGAAATCACAGGAACGAAGACATCAAAAAGATGAAAAGGATGAGGTAGTAAAAGGGCTCATCCTAAAAGCCTTCCATTTCAAAGGTCGTAAGAAAGGGGCTCGCCAAATCAAAATGACTTTGGCGGGTCAATTTCAGGTTGTCTACAATTTGAAACGTATACGACGAATCATGAAGAAATACGACATTATATGCCCAATTAGAAAGGCAAATCCTTATAGACGAATTAGGAAAGCTACAAAAGAACATCGAGTTGTGCCAAACCTATTGAATCGCCAATTTAAGCAAGGAATCCCTGGTAAAGTCCTCCTAACAGATATCACATATTTATTTTATGGAAAAGGTCAGAAAGCCTACTTATCAGTCATTAAAGATGGTTCAACTGGTGAAATTTCAGCCCATCATATATCAGAACGTATGACTGTAAAATTAGCTACAGATACTCTTCTAAAGTTAAAAAGGAACAAAAACTTTCAGAAAGCCAAAGATGCCTTGATTCACTCAGATCAGGGAATTCAGTATACGCACCCTAATTTTCAAAAAGCAGTTAAGAAACTAGGATTACAACAATCCATGTCAAGAAGAGGAAACTGTTGGGATAACGCTCCCCAAGAATCTTTCTTTGGCCATCTTAAAGATGAAGCTTCTATTCAAGCATGTACAACTCTAGATGAATTAAAAAAAGAAATTAAACAATATATGATCTACTACAATTATTACAGATATCAATGGAATTTAAAAAAGATGACTCCTGTGCAATACAGAGATCATCTTCTTCAAGCTGCCTAGGCTTTTTTTTAATGTCCTTTACAAAGGGTACATTTTACAATAAGACAATTTTCACCATAAAAAAAGCCGATTTTCCCACGTTAAGGAATTTCGACTTTTCTGTTTTACAGCATATTTACATATCGTTTATTAAATAATATATGGGTACGTCCGAGATACTTTCAAAAAAAATAGAAAGACCTCATTTATTCATAGCGTTCGTAATAAAATGATGATAACTGTTCTATTAAACTACTTTTAAAAATTCTTGCTATATAAATCCATTTTGATTTTTCGACATATAGCCGCGGCTATGGATAACAAAAGGTGACCTGCACTCGTTTTCTCTCTTTGTTTTCACTTGGCATGGGGCAGGAAAAGGATCTGACCGCTTCTATGCATGACCGGATGCTCTCTCCCACCTAAAAAGAAGGGTTTTATGTCGGTTTTTTAATTTGGATTTATATAGTTAAGAGATTGATTTCTACTAAATAAATCGAAAAAATCGACTATCTGATACTTACTGCAATAACCTACTCATCTTTTTTAAATTCATGTTAACGGGAGGAAAAGGGATGCACCACAACGATCAGAAAAGGAAATGGAATGGGGGTTCCAAAGTGAGCCCGTATTCTCTTTTAGATGTAAAAGATGAATTAAAGAAAAAAAGTAAAAACAAACAGACTTCTATTAAAACATGTAAATTAACGGAAGAAGAGACAATACTAATCCATGAAATTAAAGAACGAACAAGACAACTCAACAAAAATAATGTGACGAGAACACGTGCTTATTATCAGTTTTACCTCCGATGCCCAGAAATACACTGGGCCCTACTTGGACACATGGTATCTCGTAACGGTGGTTGGAATATGACGGATTTAAAAGGCGAGTTATATACAAGACTATTGTCAGAAAAAGATCAACTCACCTTCTTTTCTTTTCTAGAACGAGGAAACTGGTTAATCTTCCAGGATGTGTACCCACAATTTTTAGTGTATGAACAAAGTGTTAAAAAATCCAAAGGACTGTTTCATCTTCTACCACTTTTCAATGTATCAACGTTTATGGAAACGATGTGGAACCATTTTTGGAGAACAAGCAATCACTATACATTAGCCATTGCGACTATTATTAATGAACAAAGCTATTTAGAAAAAAGGGTTATTCAAAATGCACATTTTAAAAGGACCGTACTAAATAGTGTTGGATTCAAATTTTTTGACTTTTTTCGTTTTAATCATATCCTTTTTCCATTCTATGAAGATAAGACTAAACAAAAAATATTATTATTTGGCGATACAATGACACATTTCACCTCCCTGCATGAGCGGATTTTGTTGGGTAAGCGATTATACTCACTGTTGTTTCGCAATGAGAATATCTTATCAAAAGTAGTAAATTGGGCTCATGACCATCCACATACTGGTTCGCGAAAAGACTACTGGCCCCATTTGTTTTCTGATATAAATGAATCATTTTCTCGTGAATTTTATAAACGTCGGACAAAAAAATGTCAATTAAGAAAAGGTACGGATCGTTTATACAGTCCGCGATTAATATATGCATGGAAAGATCTTAATCATGAAGAAGCGGAAAGCGGAGACTGGTTTGAAGACTGGCATATCGTGGACTATTTAATCGATAAGGGAGAAAATACAAATGGAAAGATTAATGATGAATATTGCAAAACACTTGAAAAAATTGAACTTGCAATTCTGGCAAAAAAAAATGTCCTTCTCAGAGAAGAAGAAACAGAAGAGTAATCATCTGGCATTTGTAGTCACCATCATTTTCTCTTATTTCATTGGAACGTATTTAGACTTACTATTTGTCAGTAAACAAATGTATACCTTCCCAGTAAGACCATTCCCAGATATATTTACAATCAATGTCGCTTTTACATTATTGATATTGCCAATCTTTACTGCGCTCTTTTTACGAATCGCAAAAACGTTGTCTGCATTTTCAAGAATCCTGTTTATCGTTTTGATTGGACTTTGTGCAAGTGTATCCGAACAATTTGCTGAAAACTTAGGATGGTTCACTCATAGCGAAGCATGGCATCATTCTTATTCTTTTTTCGGATACATGATTTTCATGCTCCTTATATGGAAGATTTATCGATGGTTTCAATAACAAGCGACAGCGTTAGGCAAACCTAAAACAAACTTACTAAGATTTTTTTGCATATGCCTGTAACAAAACACTGTATCAAAAATAATTCGTAACATTATTGATTTCAGACCTTTTTGTTACAACAAAATATACAAAAAGGTAAACACAACTCATATGTGCTTACCTTTTTATTTATAAAAATTTCTCTTTATGCTACTACTTTTTTGCCGTTAACACACTACCAATTACATAGGCAATGAAAGCAAAACAGATTGGAAAAACAACCGTATGGATTCCAAATGGATTTGGGAGAAAGAGATGAACAATTATATAAGAACCTACTCCAACAATTATGGAGGCAATCGCACCAACTGCATTCCCCCTCTTCCAGTATAACCCTAAAACAATCGGCCAGATAAAGGCCGCTTCTAAACCACCAAAAGAAAATAAGTTTAACCAGATTAAGAAATCTGGCGGTTTAATCGCCGCGGCATAGACAAGTAAACCAACGATGGCAGTAATCCATAAACTCCCTTTTTTCACCACCGTAGCCGCCGCATTTTCATTGACATAGTTCACATATATGTCCTTTATGATTGAAGAACTCACAAGTAACAAGAGTGAGTTTACTGTTGACATAATTGCTGCCATAGGAGCAGCTAAAAAGATCCCTGCAAGCCAAGGCGGTAATACTTTCATTGCTAAGAGCGGCATCACTTTGTCTGGAACAGTTACACCAGGAAGCACAACGCGAGCAAATACACCTGTTAAATGCATTCCAATCATTATTGTACCAACAACAACCGTCCCTATAATTAATGCTTGATGCATTGCTTTTGAGTTTTTATATGACATCGCCCGGACACTAATTTGCGGTAAACCGACCACACCTACACCTATTAAAATCCAAAACGATGTGACATACGTTTTCGTTAAGCTACCATCGGCTCCAAACGGTGTAATTAAATTTGGATTTATTTGAACAAGTTCTTGCATAATCTTTTCAATGCCGCCACCAGCAACGATCGTAGCAATTAAAATGATTGTTGTACCAACTAACATAATAATGCCAAGTAAGGTATCAGATAAGGCAACCGCACGAAAACCACCAATTAACACGTAAACAAGTACAGAAAATGTAAAAAGAAATAAAGACGTTGTATACGAAAGACCTGTTAACGATTCGATTAACCTTCCACCGCCAACCCACTGGGCAACAGTTGCTGAAAATAAAAAGATAATAATACATAATGCGGAAAGAATCACAACACCCTTATGATTATATCGTCCTTTCAGATAATCGATTAATGTGATAGCTTCCATCTTTCTTGCGATAATGGCAAACTTTTTACCTATCACTGTTAATACAATGTAACCTGTTACAACTTGGATTGCCGATAATAGCACCCAGCCAAGTCCCATATTATAGGCAATACCCGGGCCCCCAATAAAGCTACTTGCACTACCATATGTCGCAATCATTGTCATCGCTAATAATAAACCGCCAAGTTCACGTCCACCAAGAAAGTATTCTTGTAAAAATTTATTATGGGCGGTTGCTTGCACGCGTTTTGATGCATATACACCTATTAAAAATACAATGATAAAAGAAATTATCATTGGGATTATTACATACCAGTTCATCTATCATTCCTCACTTTTTTCTTCCTCATCGAGCGAAATATCTTGAAATACAAAATGTATAACAACAACAAGAAGTATAACCATTACAATAAAACCGACTATACAACTATAAAAAAACCACGCTGGAAAGCCTAATACATATGTATATTCCTTTGGATCTTTACTTCCAAGCCCATAAGCAAAGCCATACCATATCATAAAATTAATGACAGCAAGTCCAAGACCAATCCAAGCTTCTCTATGGGCAATTCGAAAGCGCGGATCATCATGATAATCCTTCATTTTCCTCCTCCTCTCACGAGGTATAATTGTACCATTGTTTTTCTAGTTTTTCCTACTTGAAAAGAAAAAGGTGCAGGAATTTTTACTAGGATGAAGAAGCTACCTGTATATTACATAATTTTAACAATTGTAACGCAAATGAAATTTGAATTTTCAGTCTTTATTGATTATGATTCAAATTAGAGGTCTTTCACCTAGTAGTTTCTTTACAGCTCCTATTTCAGGAATAAACGCTGTTATATACTGCGTTTACAATATATTTTCAAGGGGGTTATACAATGAGTCAACTAGCTGTGAATCTTCATGAAAAAGTAGAGAAATTCTTACAAGGAACGAAGAAATTATATATAAACGGAGCGTTCGTTGAAAGCGCTTCTGGTAAAACGTTTAAAACGCCTAATCCAGCAACTGGTGAAACATTAGCTATCGTTTCAGAAGCCGGTCGCGAAGATATTCATAAAGCAGTCGTAGCTGCAAGACAAGCATTCGATGAAGGTCCATGGTCACGAATGAGCACTGCAGAGCGCAGCCGTCTGATGTACAAGCTCGCAGACTTAATGGAAGAACATAAAGAAGAATTGGCACAACTTGAAACATTGGATAACGGTAAACCAATCCGTGAAACGCTAGCAGCAGATGTTCCTCTTGCAATTGAGCATATGCGTTATTACGCTGGATGGGCAACAAAAATTGTTGGTCAAACAATCCCAGTCTCCGGAGAATACTTTAACTACACACGCCATGAAGCAGTTGGTGTTGTCGGTCAAATCATTCCATGGAACTTCCCACTATTAATGGCAATGTGGAAAATGGGAGCTGCTCTTGCAACTGGATGTACAATCGTCTTAAAACCAGCAGAGCAAACACCACTCTCAGCTCTATACTTGGCTGAATTATTTGAAGAAGCTGGCTTCCCGAAAGGCGTTGTCAATATCGTACCTGGATACGGTGAATCAGCTGGACAAGCTCTTGTGAATCATCCTCTCGTCGATAAAATTGCATTTACAGGTTCCACTCCAGTCGGGAAACTAATTATGAAACAAGCTTCTGAATCATTAAAACGCGTTACATTAGAGCTCGGTGGTAAATCACCAAACATCATCTTACCAGATGCTGATTTATCACGTGCTATTCCAGCAGCACTTTCTGGTGTTATGTTTAACCAAGGACAAGTATGCTGCGCGGGCTCACGCTTATTTATTCCAAAGAAAATGTATGATAATGTCATGGCTGACCTTGTTCTGTATTCAAAGAAATTAACACAAGGCGCGGGCTTAGATCCAGAAACAACGATTGGACCGCTTGTATCACAAGAGCAACAAAACCGTGTTATGGGCTATATTGAAAAAGGCATTGAAGAAGGTGCAGAAGTACTTGTTGGTGGAAACAAGCCTTATGAGCAAGGGTACTTTGTTTCACCAACGATATTTGCAGATGTAAATGACGAAATGACAATTGCGAAAGAAGAAATTTTCGGCCCAGTCATTTCTGCATTACCGTTTAATGATATTGATGAAGTCATTGAGCGTGCAAATAAATCTTCATTTGGCTTAGCTGCTGGTGTATGGACAGAAAATGTAAAAAATGCACACTACGTTGCAAGTAAAGTTCGTGCTGGCACAGTGTGGGTTAACTGTTATAACGTCTTTGATGCAGCATCTCCATTTGGAGGCTTTAAGCAATCTGGTCTTGGACGTGAAATGGGTTCCTATGCATTAAATAACTATACAGAAGTAAAAAGTGTTTGGGTTAACCTAAACTAAATGAGAGAGCCTGACCAAAATTGGTCAGGCTCTCTTTATTATGTATTGAAAGTGTTTTTATAGAAAACTAATTATCTTTATCCGCATACTATTCCACAGCATTTTAACGTACTTCCCGAAAGAAGTCCCCACCTTCAAGTGCGTAGTGGGTAGTTGACTACATGTGGAACTATTTCTTTCTTTTTAATACGAGCGCCACTTTATGATTGTTTACTCCTCTTACACTTGCAATCCTCCGCTAACATTCAGAACCTCTCCTGTAATGTAAGAAGCATGCTCTGATGCAAAAAAGGCTGCGGCGTTTGCAATATCTTGTGGCGTTCCAATTCTACCTACTGGAATTGCCCCGATCATCTTTTCCTTCACTTTATCTGGTATCGTCTTTGTCATATTTGTATCCATAAAGCCTGGACAAATCGCATTACACGTTATACCAAATGTACCTACTTCTTTTGCCGCTGTTTTTGTTAAACCAATAACCCCTGCTTTCGTTGCCGCATAATTCGCTTGTCCAATATTTCCTTGCCAGCTGATCGAAGAAATATTAATAATGCGGCCGTATTGTTGTTGTCTCATATAAAGAAGTGCTGGTTGCATACAATAAAACACGCCTGTCAAATTCACTTGTAACACTTGTTCCCATGCCGCTTTCTCCATCTTATGTAACATCGCATCTCTTGTAATGCCAGCGTTATTAACTAAAATATGTAATTTACCAAACGTTTGTACAGCATATTCAATTAGCGATTTTGCTTCATTTTGATTACTCACATCACAAGCATATAAGCTAACTTCATATCCTTGTTCTAAAAATTCATTTGTCGTTTCCCTTAATTTCTCCTCGTTCACATCACTAATTAGAACCTTCGCCCCTAATTTTGCAAATGTACAAGCAATTTCTTTTCCTATCCCTTGTGCAGCTCCTGTTACGACAGCTGTTTTCCCTTTTAAAAACTCCATCATTCTCCCCCCTATTTTTCTAACTTACTATATATATTTCGTCTTTTCCCCTTTTAACTCCTTTTTTGTATAAAATGGTCTATTTGTGTAAAACTAAAGTTGCAACGCAACATAACACAAGGAGATTGTGTCGAATGAATAAAAAAAGTATACAACAAAACAAAACTTCTGATGGCATTGATGTTGAGTTTTCTCGTGAACTCGCTGATCAAAATGATTTAGAAGCAAATGCACGTGCAGATGCCGCCGATGCACGTCAAAAACACCAAGCAAAACAAAAATAAGGTGCTTTTTTGTTCCTTATCATTTGACAATTGGGTCCTACTACCCATGAACATGAAATAAACCGAGAGATTCTCTCGGTTTATTTCATGTTATATTTTTTCATATAATGTGCAAATGTAAGCAATGGAAATAAACGATGGTAACTATGATAACGAATATAAAATCCACCCGCCAAGCCCGTACCAGTTGGATAATTTTGATTCTGAGAAGAGTGTGCCAACAAATACGAAATACCTTTTCGAATGACTGGTGTTTCTGTATCATGAAAAGAAATAAGTGCATCAAGAGCCCATGCCGTTTGTGCCGGCGTACTAAAAGGTAACGAAATAAATCGTTTCTCCTCACTACTTCGGCATGATTCCCCCCATCCACCATCACGATGTTGAATCGCTTCTAACCATGTAACAGCTCTTTTTAAGGCTGGATGATTAGATGGTACATGAGCAGCACGTAAACCCGTTACCGCCGCCCAAGTCCCATATATGTAGCATACTCCCCATTTTCCGTACCATGATCCATCCTTCTCTTGCTTCTGCAACAGCCATTTAACAGCTCGATCTTTTTGTTCCTTTTTAAGCGCATGCGGTGCATATGTCCCAAAAAACTCTAATACTCTACCGGTTATATCTGGTGTGGACGGATCAGTAATCATGTCCCCGACGTTATCAAGAGGCAAATGGGTAAGAATTCGACTCGTTACCCCTTTTTCAAATGCTCCCCAGCCACCATCACTATTTTGTAAACCGCTCACCCATTGTATCCCTTTCTTCCATGCTTGTTCCGCCTTATGATTTCCTTTCGCACTCTGTGCCAACGCTCTAAGTACCGCTGTTGTATCATCAATATCTGGTATCGTCGTATTCGTATCTGAAAATCCCCAACCACCCGCCACAAGAGATGGGGCATGCACGCTCCAATCTTTCTGCTCTGTATGTTGCTTTTGCAGCAAATAATCTGTTGCCTTTTGAATTACTCGATCATTACGTGGTACATTAGCTTCTTGCAATGCATAGCTCAGTAGCGCTGTATCCCATACGGTAGATGGAGAATTTTGCAGATGTGCTCCTGCCTCCATGTTCCATACATAAGACTTCAGCCCTAATACTGCATTTGAAATAATAGGTGACGCAGCGGAATGTCCAAGTGCAAGCAGTGCATAAATCATATAGAACGTTGCACTTGCATAACTGTAAAGCGTTCCATTTTTCTCGATTCGTTCTATCATAAAACGCTCCGCCTCATTATACCCTTTATGATGTAACGAAAGCGGATACAATAGATTTTTTTTTACATCATCCAGTATTGTTTGCAACGGGGGAGATCGTTCTTCTCGGAACCACTGCGTTGTACTTTCTCCTACTATATTGTCCAGATTTGGAAGCACACTTTTTGAAACAGAAAAACGTTTATTCATACACATTATCATGGGAACAAGGTGAATACGTGCTGAACTACTTAACTCATAGATGCTCAACTGTGAATCATCTGGCAAAAAGAAGATTGGTGTGGGAAAATGGAACAACGGCGGATACTCGTATTTTCCGTGGACAGCTAACATAAACTTTGTCATAAAATGCGCACGAGTAACTCCGCCCTGATGACGAATAAATGCTTCGGCTCGCTTCATATTTGCATCCTCTTTTGTATACTTTTTTGATGCAAGTAACGCTGCATAAGCCTGAATCGACGTTGACAAATTCCCGGCTGTTTCATCTTCATATAACTTCCATGTTCCTTCATTTGTTTGGAGGGATGCAATTCGAGCAACAAATGGTTCTATTTCTTCATCTTTCCCTAGCATTCGTAGTAATAAGATCATATGACAGTCCGTTAAAGGTGAACCTTCAAAACAAAACCTCCAAGTCCCATCTTCATGTTGCATCGTGCGAAGTGCAGTAGTTTGCCGTTCGATTTCTCGCTGTACTTTGTCATATAGTAACATCCTCTTCACCTACCTTTTACAATCCGTATACGATATTCGTATCGGCTCACAAATATGTATGAAACAAAAAAGCAAAGCGTATAAAAGTACACGCTTTGCTTATGAACAATACCAAATCGCCACAACAATTCCTAAAATTGCTCCGACAACAACCTGATAAGGTGTATGTCCTACAAGTTCATTTAATTTTTTATAATCTGTTTGTCTACCATGAAAAAACTCGTTTAAAATTTTTGCCTGTTTACTTACCGCAAGTCTTACTCCTGAAGCATCATACATAACAATAATCGCAAAAATAGCTGCAACTGCAAAAAATGAGCTCATTATCCCTTCTACCATACCAACTCCTGTTGCCAGTGCAGTAACAGTTGAAGAATGCGAACTTGGCATTCCTCCAGAAGCAAAAAACTGTGCAAAATCAAATTCTTTCATTTTTACTAATTTAAAGATGACTTTCGCAAGCTGTGCTATAAACCATGCAAGTACAGCCGACATAAGTGGATCATTATGTAAAATTGTTTCCATGTTTCAGCACCTCACTGATTGTAATGGAAATTCCATATTTACAGTATAAAGAAAAAAGCGTAGAAAATACTACGCTTTACGATACTTTTGCTGATTTATTTTTTAGAAACTTCGGCTGTTTGTTCAGCATAAACTTTGTTTTTGCCATTGAAAATACCAATAGGGCAATCCAAATTGAGAAGAACGCTGTCATATGAGCTGATGTGAAATGCTCTTTAAAAACAAAAACACCTAAAATAAGATTGATTGTCGGCGCAATATATTGTAAGAAGCCAATCATATATAGCGGAATGAGCCTTGCTCCTTTTGCAAAATAAAAAAGCGGTAAAGCCGTAATAATACCTGCTCCCATCAAAAGAAATGTTGAAGTAAGTGAAACCGAACCAAATGAGCCAAATCCATACTCACCAATCATAAATAGATAAATGAAAGCGATTGGTGTAACGATCATTGTTTCCATTGTTAGCCCAATCATAGCATCATAATCTAACAATTTCTTAGTTAAACCATATAACCCAAATGTAAATGCTAATGAAAGGGCAATCCATGGAATCGATCCAAAGCGAAAGGTCAAAATAATAACTCCTACTGCCGCTAAACCAACTGCAACATATTGCCAAAAGTTGAGTTTTTCTTTTAAAACGACTGTACCAAGTAAAATACTAACAAGCGGATTAATATAATAGCCTAAACTTGCTTCAATTATATGGTTATGATTCACAGCCCATATGTATACAAACCAGTTCCCACTAATTAAAATGGAAGCAATCGTTAATGAGATGAATAATTTAGGTCGTTTAAAAAGACTCACAAGTTCACCAAGAAATTGCCCAAATCGTTTCGATACACCTAAGATAAGTAACATAAAAACAAAAGCCCAAACGATGCGATGTGCTAATATTTCTTCTGCAGGAACTGCCTCTACCCATTTCCAATAAATAGGAAGGATCCCCCACATCATATACGCACCAGCCGCATAGATAATCCCTTGCTTTTGCACTGTCTTTTGACTCTCCATTTGCTCTTTTCCCCTCTTCTCTTTTTCTCTCCATTATAAGGTGTCTTTCTAGACCTTTACAAATATCCCCTTTGTAACTTTTTCGACAAAAATACTCATGTTATTATTTCAAGTCAGCTTTCACATTTCATAAATCTTAGTTTTTTCTAAGTATCTTTCATAATATGTAATCTTACTTCACCTTAAAGTATCCAAAATAGATACGCTGTTACAACTACAAGAATTGGGATACCTATTTTAAACTTATTTTTATGTGTTTTATGATGAAAGATATACATTCCAATCCATGCTCCTAATGCTCCGCCTGCTGCAGAAACTAAAAACAATGTATTCTCTGGGGTGCGCCATTGCTTTTTCTTTGCTTTTCGTTTATCTAATCCCATCATACTAAACGCAATAAGATTGATACATAATACATACAGCCATTTTACCATCATTGCTTACTTCCACATCGCTTTCTGTTTTAATCATGAATCCTTCTACAATAGTAATGTATTCTCTCGTTTTACAAAACAGAAATTATAATTACACATAAAGTGAAACTTTGATCAGTAGGGGTTCTACTCCCCGTTAATACGAGATAAAAAATAGTTGCAAACAAAAGAAGTCTACTTTTGTCTACAACTATTTCTTCACACTATTTGTTCAAGATTCCTTTTCTTGCATTGCTATGTTTTTTAGAATACATAAAATAAACCAAAACACCTATTACGATCCAGACGCTAAAACTAATTAAAGTCACGGAAGAAAGATTGAGTGCTAAATATATACAACATAAAATAGAAAATATCGGTAAAATAGGAACCAATGGTGCTCGAAATGGTCTCGGTAAATTTGGATTTGTTTTTCGTAAAACAATAACCGCAATAGATACAAATATAAAAGCTGTTATCGTTCCCATATTTACTAAATTCGCTAATAGGTTTAAATCTACAAATCCAGCTAGTAAAGCGGCGATAATACCTGTAATCCACGTATTTAGGAATGGAGTTTGAAATCTTTTATTTACACTAGAAAGTTTTTTAGGAAGTAAACCATCACGGCTCATCGAATACGAAACACGCACAAAAGCAAACATTGCTACTAAAAGAACGGTAGTCAGGCCGGCTATAGCCCCTACAGATAAGAAGCCAGCTACTTTATCTTCCCCAACAACACGAAGAGCATATGCAACTGGATCTGCTACGTTCAATTCAGTAAAAGGTACAATTCCAGTCAGTATAAACGAAACGCCAATATAAAGGACTGTACAAATACATAACGATACAATAAGACCGATTGGAACATTGCGTTGCGGGCGCTTCACTTCTTCTGCTGCAGTAGCAACTGCGTCAAACCCTAAAAAAGCAAAAAATACAGTGGCTGCCCCTCCGACAACTCCATGATATCCGTATGGAAGAAATGGTTGCCAATTTTCCGGTTTTACATACTGTGCCCCAACTACAATAAATCCAATGATAACGATAAGTTTAACAAGAACCATGATGTTATTAATTCGTGCACTTTCTTTTACTCCACGGCTTAACAAAAATGTAACGACTAAAATAACAAGAACGGCAGGCAAATCAATCATTCCACCTTTCCCCATACCAGGGGCTGAGGCCAAAATGGTCGGAATTTTAATATGAAATCCTAACAGTAATGATTGAAAATAAGCAGACCAGCCTGCGGCAACAGCCGAAGTTGCTAATAAATATTCTAACATTACACACCAACCGACTATAAAAGCAAAAACTTCTCCTAGTGTAATATATGTATACGAGTATACACTACCAGCAACTGGAACAGTAGAAGCGAATTCAGCATAACAAAATGCTACGCATGCACAGACAATAGCTGCCAGTATAAAGGACAGAATAATAGCAGGGCCCGCATGTTTTGCTGCAACAATTCCTGTTAATACAAAAATTCCTGTTCCAATGATTGCTCCAATTCCTAAAAGAGTTAAGTCAAATGCTCCTAGCGTTGGATTTAATACTTGCTTCTTTTCTTGGTCAATTTCTTTTTTCACTAGTAAACTCATTAGCGGAAACCTCTTTTCAACATAATCCCATACAACGCGGAACTCCCATCACCAACTGATCTCTTATAGGTAATTTATCTCTCGTCTAACGTCTTTGATTTCTCATCACTTTGAGGCAAGGATGTTACTGCCCTTTAGTGTGAGATACACAACATAGGTATAATTATTTTGATCCAATAATTAAATACTTTATCTTTTCCTTTTATAGTATAAAAGGAAAAGATACTGAAAAATCCAAACAAAAAATATACACTTGCTAATTAGAAAATTTTACATAAAGAAACACTTTTTCCAATGGTGCATCATTGAAAACATGATTGAATTTATCATATTCTTAATTGTATTGTCAATAATAAGATTTTTCACTTCTGTTTGGATAATTATGTGATATGAAGTATTATTTCACAAATACAAAATCATCAAATCCCTATTATTTCAAATAAAATGTTTGGTTTTATTTTTTTGATATTAATAATATATACATTCGTCCCCCAACAAGATGTGATATATTCAGTGAATGAATACCTTTCATTGTTATCGTAAGATAAATACAACAATAGTTTGTTTTTTCTCATAGCATAGTATTTGCTATATATTATTTATCCAATCAAAAATCACATTTATTATTTATTTAAAAAAATTTCAAATAAAAATATTTTTTGTTGCTATATAAATTTCATATCAGTATAATAAAAAACGTTGTGGTTATTCTCGTTTTAATATTCAGAATTTTCTTTGTAATATTATGGTATTTCTAATAAATATTTTACTGGAGGGTTTAACTTGGCAAATAAAGTACCATTTTCTCGTGTTCTTGTAATCGGACTTATGTTGTTTGCTCTTTTCTTTGGAGCTGGAAACTTAATTTTTCCAGCTATGTTAGGTCAAACAGCTGGACATAACGTTTGGATTGCTACGGCTGGATTTTTAATTACAGGAGTGGGTCTTCCGTTGCTAGGGGTACTAGCATTCGGCATTTCTGGTAGCGATGATTTGCAAACACTTGCAAATCGGGTTCACCCTTGGTTCAGTGCCGTATACACTTTTGTTCTTTACCTAGCAATCGGTCCCCTGTTTGCATTACCTAGAGCAGGAAGCGTTTCTTTTGAAATAGGAGTGAAGCCATTTTTACCTGAAAACACCGGAAGTATTCCATTACTTGTTTTCACAATCATTTTCTTTGGTATTACTTGTTGGTTCTCATTCAATCCAACAAAAATTGTTGATGTTGTCGGTAAGTTTTTAACACCAATCAAACTTACATTCATCGGTATTTTAGTGGTTGCTGCTTTTGTACAACCTATCGGCCCTATTCAAGCCCCTACACAAGAATATGTCAGCAATTCTTTTTTTAAGGGATTTCAACAAGGCTATTTAACAATGGATACACTCGCATCCTTCGTGTTTGGTATTATCATTATTAATGCCATTAAAGAAAAAGGAAACTATGCTAAAAAAGAAATTGTTGGCGTTTGTGCAAAAGCAGCTGCAATTGCCGCAATCGTACTAACTATTGTTTATACTTCGCTTTCCTATATGGGTGCTGCTAGTGTATCTAAATTAGGCCATTTAACAAATGGTGGCGAAGTGTTAGCAAAAGTAGCTAATTTTTATTTCAGTTCTTTAGGAAACTTATTGTTAGGCTTGATGATTACTGTAGCCTGTTTAACAACTAGCGTTGGGCTTGTGACGTCTTGTTCTTCATACTTCCATAAAGTATTTCCGAAGATTTCATATAAAACATTTGCAGCAGTTCTATCTATTTTTAGTGCGGTTATTGCAAATATGGGCTTAACAGAGTTAATTTCCATTTCTGTACCGGTACTTACTGCAATATATCCGCTAGCAATTATGTTAATTGTCTTAACATTTTTACATCCACTATTTAAAGGAAGAACGGAAGTATATCAATGGAGTTTATCTCTCACTTTTGTCGTTAGTATATTTGATGGATTGAATGCAGCGAATTTACCAATTCAAGCTATCAATACTTTATTTTCGAAAATTCTTCCTTTATACGATGCCGGTTTAGGTTGGATCTGTCCAGCTATTATTGGAGGGTTTATCGGATATTTAATTTATGTATTCCGAATAAAATACATTGCTAGTACACCGAAAACAAATCATTGAAAAACCATGCAGATAATTCCTGCATGGTTTTTATTCTTCATTTTCTTTTTCTATTTCCTCTTTACAATCTTCAAAAACTAACTCATCTTTCATTTCCATGCAAATCATCGCATGATAAATTTCTGGATATAACCCGAACACTTGATATACACTTCCTAGAAACGGCATGAGAATCCCCCTTTTTAAAGTAATTATTCCATACTTAAGGATTCCCTATCTTCACGCTACACATTCGTTTTTGACTCTTGTTCCTCTTCTTGAATGTTTAGAAGATGCAGCCATTTTTTATACGGTGCACTATTCGGATCGACATAGCCTTTTGCATAGGAGCGATCCCATAGTTGCCGTACAAACATCGCCGCTTCTTTTTTTGCAACCATTTCAGATCCCGTTCCATAGTAAGCTTGAAAATATGTTTTGATTTCATCAAGAAGCAATCGTAATAGTTCATCGGATGTTTCTTCTAACGTAGGATCATATTTCGCCTCACGATCGTACATTAAAATCATGTCTAAAATATTATGGACGTGTTCCTTTCTTAACCACCGTACATCTTGAGCACCTAACACAAAAGACTGCGTATACAAATGTCCACCTTGCTGCATTGCTTTTTCCTGTTCTTCTTCAAAACGTGAAAGAATATTTTCGTAAATAAACGGATTATGGAGCAATGCACGGTGTAATTTATAGCTTTCACTCGAAATATTTTTCCCCATAGATTGAATCAAAAAGCTGCGACCCACTCCGTTATATTGATAAACAAACTGACCATCCACTGCTACAAGACTAATCCAACGGTACATATATGCATACAGAAGGGCACGGTTACATTTATCATAATCTAGCTTCGTTTGCGTTACATTTAAGTCAGGCATAAAGGCCGGCAAGTGCCAATATTTATCTAAATGCGGTGTTAAATTGGATTTCTTTATATTTAATTTGTTAACGCGGCGATAATAGGATTGAAAATAGTCACCTTTATCATTCATAAACCCATTTGCAATATGACCAGATGAAAGCTTTGGAAAATCTTGCAATGATAAACCGTAATGAGCCCGGTAACAAATGACTTCGAACGGTGAAAATGCTGTATTCACTGTATCTTTTTCTTGAAACATTTCCTGAAGAAGCTCTTCCTGTAATTCTTGTTTAAGAGAAGGATGTACCCCCCAATACTGTAATTCACGATGATGAGCTACTTTCGGGATAAATGGACTTGCTAGATGAAAGAGATCTTCAATTTTTTCTCTCACATATTCATTGCGATCACGCTTCTCGAAATCGGCTTCTTTTCGCAACGCTTCAATAATATTAAGTTCAAGTTTATCACGATAACGTACTTGTAGTTCATCATAGCAATACGTTAAAATATGTTCTCTATAAAAATCTTCTACTTTTTGCGATTGACTTTCTTCCGCTTGGGCATCTCGGCAATACTCTCCATACAAGCTCATATAAATCTCAGCGGATATTTCTTTCGGCAGTACACCTAGATTTAAATGATGTTGAATGTCATGCCATATTTTCTCTTGTAATCGTTCGTTCGCCAGCACATATACATTTGTCGGATTTGTTTTTCCTTCAAACTCTTTGCTCCGTTTTTGAATTTCAAGAAGTAAATTTTCACGTGTTTCCTGCAAGTTATCAAAGAATCGCTCCCAATGTTGAATCATTTTACTAATCGTCTGGTAAAGCGATTGATAAACGAGTTCAAGTAACATTTCCTTTCGATATTCATTTAATTTATGCACATATTGCGTAACAATATCTTCAAATTCTTTCCGGAACATACGCTGCTGATTATAAAACATTTTTCCAAACCAGTTTTGTTGCTGTGCAAACTCTACACGCCGCACTGCCGTTACTGTACCATCTATATTGCTTACATTAAATTTCTTATCATAGTTTTGAATTAAATTCCGCTTCTGCTCATTGCTTTCATGTAACCGGTTCATCCGTTCTACTAACTGCTTCCGGATTTCATACAACATAAAACGTGCCGCAACTGGATGAACAGGATCCGTTTTCTTTAAAAACCATGTATTCAGTTGATACGACTGCCCTTCTGAACCGCTTGGCGTAAAACGATCCGCTTCTATCATGTCATACATAAGCGTTGTGACATGTTCATGCACACGGCTCGGTATCGCGTATGCATATAAGCGGACAGCATGATCCACTCTTGCCACTTCGCCCTTCATTTGTTCAGTAATTTTGAGCTTTGCGGCAGAAATTTTACACTCATGCTGCAATCGATTTAATTCTTCATCTTTTTGCACCGTACGCTGTACATAGCTTTCCACTGCCTCTAAAAACATTTTCGATTTTGCAACACCGATTTTCCCGCCCTCAGCACCTTCACGCGTTTCATAATACATTTGCTTATAAAAGATGTGCGCCTGCTCTGGACGGGTTGCAAGATGCTCTAAATCTTCTAAATAACTTTTCCCACGCTCTGGTTTTTCACGCTGCATACCGCGGCGAACATCTTGTTCATAGCGCTGTTTTTTATCTTGAAACAGTTGATCTAAATGAAGCCAAGATTCATCTAATCCTTGCACCGCCCATTTTAATGCACAGTATTTCAAGACATGTTCATATGGATAAATTAACTTTGCAGTCCCGGCCCCGCAGTATCGTGCTTTCCCGTTTGATTCAGCCAATTGCTGAATTTGATTATCTTCTTGTGCAAAATGGCTTGTAGACATTGGACTAAATAATTGCAAATAGATGGTATTCGTCATCTGCTCCATATAATCCGATAAATTATGCAAGTGATGACCATGTAAATTTTCATAATCATATAAGAAACAATAGTTATACGGTAAATGATGCTGTTTAATGGTATGATTCGTTCGTCCATCTTCATCCACCTGATCTGGACGATACTCTAGTTCAATAGTCACACCGCCTCGCTTTGATAATTCACCGGTGGAACCGAGCGTAATCGCATGAAGTTCTTTTAAAGAAGCATAACCATTCGCCTGCACGGTTTCAAACTCTTTTCCGCTAACCGTACGCGTCTTTACGAGTACATCTGGCATTAAAAATGCACCGCGTATTAAAATGTTATGATGCTGCAGCTTTTTCCGAAGCATTTCGCGTAAATACAATGCAATTTGTAGAAACATACCTGATCCCGTGCCACCAGCTAACGATGTAATAATAATAACGCGAACACCATATTCTGTTTTATCGCTAGTTACGGGGAAGATTTTTTCAATTTCCTGCCAAAAGGTGGTTAACTTATCATCTTTCATTGCTGCTCGTAATGCTAAACGCGAAATAACACGAAGTTGCCCTGCGCCCTCTGTTAATGGCTTATCAAGAACGGTATGATCCATCGGAAACCATTCTGGAATCGTTGGGTCTTCTGCAATATATTCTCTCGGAGTTTTGCTTGAACTTGTTTGCGTCATAAATTTACGAATATGCTGGAACTTACTTAACGTATTCACATCTGTATCAAATACATGCATCGCTACTTTTTTACGACGTTCTGGCGGCAACTTCTCATATATTTGATGCGTAATTGTACTCCCGATTCCACCTAAACCAATTAAAATCGTTGGAACTTGTAATGTCATGTGAACCACCTTCCTATTAGTGCGTGTTCAAAAAGGAGGATAAAGAGAGCCGAGCAGTTCGAGGCGCGGAAGCCAGGAGGATACGGAGTGTAGCTGGAACTACATGAGTACCGGACTGGCGACGTAACGAAGAAATGCGACAGCTATCTTTACCGGACTTTTTGAACTTCCTCTTATTCACATTCATATCGATATATTTCTTTTCCATAACCACGATCTATCAGTAGTATTTCATTCGGATATAATGTTTTGTGCTCATTTCCTACCTCTTCTTCTGTAACAAACATGCCATCGATTATCATCCCAAGCACTTGCGACTCCTTCGCTACAAAAACCGATTTTGAACCTTTTTTCGCTATAAATGTCACCGATTGTACCGTTTTACGTTCCGCTCGAAACGGAATACCAAAGTAATGTTTCCACCATCTATTTCTGAGTAATTCTGGCTCAGATTGATAGAGCCAATCTTTCGCAACTTCCTGATCCCATTCGTAATACAGCAGCGCTTTCCGGTGAAAACGAGGCCGTACAATCCATCCTAAAATAAGAATGGCAAGTATGAGTAGTAATATTGTGAATGGGATTACGAATTGAAAAATTGTCGCATAGCGCTCCCAAAATGGCACATTACGAATATGAAATGAGATATTTTTCTTCACTTCTTGTAACTTAGAATCTCGTACAGTGATGGTAGCTTCTACGGTGCCAGTATCTGTAAAATTGAATGTATCGGAGTAATAAGGACGAGGGTATACATAGATTTGATTGCCATGTTGCTGTAATTCATAGTTGATTGATTGATGAGATGCGACACTAGTAGATTGTAATAACGCCTTTACTGCTGCTTCTGTCATCGGCTCATCGTCCAATAATGGCTGTACGACAAACGGTCTGCTCACTTCTAAATTTGTCACCTTTTCTTCATAGTCTTTTGTAATAACTTGTAAAGATAGTTTTGGTTTTGGCATAGAATCAATCCGAAACTCTTTCGTCTGCCTATAAAATCCTTTTATATTCATATGAACTTTTCCGCGGACTGCCTGTTTTTTTATTTGCATTTCGTAGTAAAACACATGTCGTTTTTCATCCCATTTCATCGGGTACAATTGGCCATCTAACTCTACTTGTGCTTCAAAATAAGAAGCCTGAATCGGTAAGTCCGTCGGCTTTGCTTCAATAACAGCCTTCGTTTCTTCATACATTCCCTCTACATCCTTCCTTTTTTTATCCTCTTTGTCATAAGTAGAAACAGTATAGTCTAACGCTGGTTCAACAAGTACTTTCAATCCATCTTTTCCGATATCTTTATCAATTTCTAATGAGTATGAACCCGGTTTTATAACCGTATGATTTGTAGAACCGATATGAGCAATATCACCATATAATTTCGATTCTGCTGGAGCTTGAATCGAAAAAGCCGATTGTAATGCTAATGGTTTTGATAGTTGTTCTATATGGTATTGTGATGCGTCAACAGATTGTTGCACAAGCGTAATTCTCTTTAATGGAAAAGGTGTCGTAATTTCTAATTTTTTTCCTGCGATGTTCGTTTTTACTGCAGATTCGGCAGAAGAAAATGGATCTCGATTCGCTACTAAAGCAGCAGCTTGATTGACACTTTGAATGACACCATCTTCCCCGCTAGTCGGCATGACAATACCATTCGTTTCTTGCTTCCAAATCTCTTTAAATGTGTTCATTTGCAGTTGCTCTTGCCGTCCTAAATTTTCTTCCATTGTAATTAATACTGGATGTAATGAAATTTTTTTCGCTTCCATTTCTTTTTTAAATTGCCGTAATTTCTGAGCAATCTGCTCTTTACCACTATCTTTTTCTAATTCATTAAATGCCCCGTCAGTTAATACAATAAGCCAAAATTCACGCTTTCCATTTATGCTCGCTTCCTTTTTTATAGATTGCATCGCCGTTTCTACTGCTCCAAATGGAGTATTTAAATAATTTTTCCACGCTCCAATTTGGTCGATTTCTGTTTGCCGTTTTTCATTTGTAAGGGAAACATTTACTTCTTGAGATGGACGACTCATTGGAACATATGAAAAAGTATCTTTTTCATCTAATAATGCAACTAAACTTTGCAAGGCATAATTGGCATATTTCCAACGATCGTTATTCCTCATACTTCCAGAATCATCATATACGAGTGAAACGACCCGTTCTTTTGCCTCCTCCCCTTTTGCAAAAGTTGAAAAAGGATTAAAACATATTAGTAGAAGAAAGATGAATGTGGCAACAATTCGATTCTTCATGATGAGGCTTCGCCACCTTTGTAGACAAATTCCTATGTTTAAACTTATGAAAAGAAACAAGATATATGACTTGTATTTTCGGACAATAATCTATATAAATACAAATTAAAAAACGGACATAAACCCCTTCTTTTTAGGTGGGAGAGAGCATCCGGCCATGCATAGAAGCGGTCAGATCCTTTTCCTGCCCAGACATAGTGAAAACAAAGAGAGAAAACGAGTGCAGGTCACCTTTTGTTATCCATAGCCGCGGCTATATGTTGAAAAATCAAAACGGATTTATATAATCATAATTTCATTATGTAAACTAAATAACAAAAAATAAAACTGCTCATTGCAGCTTTATTTTCTTCTATATTTCATCGTTACATGTTCATTTATTTCTGTACGCCGCTTTAATAGTTCATTGCCCTCTACTGAATATTCTATGCAGAATGTATTTCAACTTTCGACGCCGGACATATTCATTCACCTTTACATGCTTTCTCTTTTCCTATAATAAAAATTTGCACATCGATTTCTTTTCCACTGTGCGGATGAAAAGCTGACATTTTTACTTTATAATCTAAACCTAAAGGTAAGAGACGTATAACCATTTCTACCGAAAGTGTTTCAAACGTTTGATTTTGAAAATGACATATTTTATGGTCCTTTCCATTCATAAGCGGCGCTGTTTGCTCACCATAATTTACCCCGCAATAACAGGCAGTAAAAAACACGCTTAAAACAGCGTGCTCTCATTGTTTCACATATACTTGTACGATCGGATTTTCCTTATTATCTGCATGTAAACGAATATTCCCTTCACTTGTATGATAAATTCCTGACAATAACATAATGGTTAGCACATTGGGCACTTTCCCATCCGTCCCATACTTTCGTTCAAGAACTTCTTTATATTCAAAATCAAGGTCTCCTTGTATATATGTATACACTTCAAATCCATCCTCTAAATCACAAACAATCCTGTCAATAATATCTGCACCCACTTGACGCTCCATTTCGTTACGAAGTGCATCTGTAAATTCATTCCAAGGGACTTCATATGTTTGAAATTGGTCTGTAGACTTCATATTTCTCACTCCTTTTTTTCATACACATTAACCATATAATTCCCCTTTCTCGTAACAATTATGAAACTTAGGTCAATCGTACAAGCCGTTCTTGTCCCGATAACATATCGTATTATTGTGGATACAGAAGGAGGCAAAAAACATGCATCGTCGACGATGTTACAACACATGTCAACGTTATTTTGGAAAAGTTGTACGAATTGAAGATCGTGATGGTTATATTCATCTTGGAAGAATTATTGATATAACAGATGATTCCGTTTGGATTGAACCAGTTCATCATTCATCTTTTGATACCGGTTTTGGTTACTATGATGCAGGTGATGGTGCATATGGAGGTGGCGGCTGTGATTTTTGCGGTGGGCTACGTCAATGTGACCGTTGCGGATTTGGTTTTGGTGGCGGCTTTGATGGAGGCTTTTTCAGAAGGGGCGCCTTTGAATTAGCTTTTGGATTTATTTTTGGAATTGCTTTAGCTGCATTATTTTTCATTTAATAGAAAAACAAGCTGACTTCAAAGACCGCTTCTTGCGGAATTTGCGTCAGCTTTTTTTATTTTTCACAAATAAATACGCGATGCCCTAATACATGCTGATACATTTGCAATACTTTTTCATGCTGAACCCAAGCATCATACAACTCTTTTGGAATATAGTGTGACACATTCCACTCTGGCTGTTCAGTTTGTGCTGCTATCGTCTCAGCAATGGTACCTCCACCAGCTATTGATATATGCTTGAAGTTTTCTTTTTGGAATAAATGTAGCCATTCTTTTTCTGTTAACAATTGCTGCATTCCATATATTTGTAATAGCTTCTTTTCTTCTTCTTGTGCTAAATGATTCTCAATCACCATCTCAATCACAACTAGTTTCCCAGCATCTTGTAACACACGGTAACATTCAGATATCACTTGCTCCTTATTTGTAAAAGCAAGTACAGACTCCCCTAAAACAAGATGAAACTGCCGATCATGAAACGGTAATTGCTCCGCATTGCCTTCTACCAGCTCAATCTGCACGTTTTCTTGCACCCATCTATTTTTTGCTTTTTGAATCATGATTTCATTATTTTCAATTGCTGTAACCTTATAGCCAAATTGCTTTTGCATATAAGCTGCTGTTCTTCCTGTACCGCAGCCAATCTCAAGTACATCCGCTTCTCGTTGCAATTGAAGCTGTGTTAATAATTGCTTCGTTAACGTAAACCCTCCTGGATGCGCACTCCCAATTCCGAAATAAGCTAAAAAATCAATGTATGTGTTCGGTTTCATTGGATTCTCCTTATACTTTTCTATTGTATGTATATTCAAAGGAGAAAAAGCAGTGCATAAAAAAGAGGGCGCGCCATCGCGTCCTCTTTTTTACCTTACTTATCTTCAGAAATATAAGCCCATTTATAGCTATAATCTCCACCAACTGGGTGAAGAATGATGTCTTTCACTTTTGGTTTTTGGATAACTGCATTACCACGTTGGTAAACCGGTGCAATTGCCGCCTCATCAAGCAATATTTTTTCAGCTTTTAGTAATGCTTCCCAACGATCTTTTGTTTTCGTTAATAATTCGCCTTTTCCTTTTTCAACAAGCTCATCATATTTTGCATTCGAATAACTCATTTGGTTATGTCCGCCTTTTGTAATGAACATATCGATAAATGTCATCGGATCTAAATAGTCTGGTCCCCAGCCTGCATAAGATAATTCATAATCTTGCTTTGTTTCTAATTCTAATTTTTGCTTAAATGGTTGGTTTTTCAAATTGATTGTTAATCCTGGTAAGTTTTTCTCTAAATCACCTTTTAAGAACTCACCTATTTTTTTCGCATTGTCAGTGTCGTAATTTAGTAATTCAATTGTTACTTCTTCTTTACCAAGTTCTTTTTTCGCCTTATTCCAGTATTCTTTCGCTTTTTTCACATCTGTTTTTAAAATATCTCCGTTTTCTTTACGGAAATCTTTCCCATCTGGACTCTTCGCAAAGTCTTTCGGAACTAAATAGTCAGCTGGTGTAGAGCCATCATTTATAACTACATTTGTTAAGCCCTTTTTATCGAATCCTATAGCAATTGCTTTACGTAAGTTTTCATTTTTCAATACTGTATCTTGTCCACCACGTTGTTGGTTTAGACGTAAGAAGAATACAGATGGTGTTTTTTCTGTAATAAAGTCTGGACTAGATTTGAATTTATCAACATATTCCGCTGCAAGTACTGCTCGATCAATCTGTCCGCTTTCATATAAATTCACACGAGTACTAACCTCTTTTACAACGTTAACGTTGATTTCTTCCAGTTTCACTGTTTTCTTATCCCAGTATTGTTCATTTTTCTTCATTTTCCAGCCTTCTTCATGCTTCCAATCATTTAATGTAAATGGACCATTATATAATGTTGTATCTGATTCTAAGCCAAATTTATCTCCTTTTTCTGTCACGAATTTCTCATTTAACGGATAGAATGTGCCAAATGATGTTAATTCAATAAAATAAGGAATTGGATTGTCTAACTCTACTTCTAATGTATAATCATCAACAGCTTTTACACCTAATGTGTCCAAAGCTGCTTTTCCTTCATTAATTGCTTTTGCATTTTTCAAATCATACATGATATACGCATACTCTGCTGCTGTATTTGGATCTAGCGCACGCTTCCAAGCAAAGACGAAATCCTTCGCTGTTACCGGATCGCCATTTGACCATTTCGCATTTTTATTTAATTTAAATGTATATTTTTTGCTATCATCACTTTTCGTATAAGATTCAGCAACACCTGGTGTAGCCTTATTATCTTTATCAAGGCGGTATAACCCTTCCATTACGTTGTTCATTACTTGAAACGATACTTGGTCTGTTGCTTTAGAAGAATCCATAGAAGGAATTTCGTTTGTCTCTGTTAAGTTTAATACTTGTTTCGCTGCTAATTTTCCACCTGACTTCTTATCGTCTTTTGGAGACGTATTTGCTTTATCTTTATCCCCGGATCCCGAACATGCTGATAATGCCATGCTTACTGCTAGAACTGGTGCTACAACTGCTGTTAGTTTTTTCATCTTTTTCTTATTCATTTTTGTACCCTCCCTAATTTATATGTACGATGCTAATTTTGAGAGATTTTCAGGTAACTCCCTATATAGTTATCTGAAGATTCTTATTAGTTAATATTCTACTATTTTTTTCAACTTTGTAAAGTATTATTTAAAAATTCCGAAAAATATTTTTCATTACAATAACTTTTATAAACATTCTGTTACATTTTTATATTCATTCTTCTCTCCACTATATGAATAGCTCATTCTTCCTATTCTTCTCTAGTTTTTTGAAGTTCTATTCTCTCTTCACATATATTTCCAATATATGCGAAGGAAAAATCTCATCATTTTGAGGTTTGGATATCACTACACCTATGAAATATTTCGCACATATTGTACATTCTTGCAGATAGAATCAATTCTTATGATGAAACACTTTTCGAACAAAATTTTTGTCATAGAAAAAAGCATTTCTAAAGTAGATTTTCTACTTTAGAAATGCTTTTTAGCTTAACATTATTTTCCGTCTTTTTCAGTTACATAAGCCCACTTAAAGCTGTATTCTGGACTAATATTATGTTTTACAATACCTTTAACATTTGGTTGCAGTACATAAGATCTACCAGATTGATATAGTGGTACAAGCGCTACATCTTCTTCAATTAATATTTTTTCAGCTTTTCCTAGCTCTTCCCAACGTTTCTTCGCATCAGACATTAACTCTGTTTGACCTTTTTTAATAATCTCATCATATTTTGGATTTGAATAGCTCATTTGGTTGTGAGAATGCTTAGATTCAAACATATCTAAGAATGTCATTGGATCCGCATAGTCTGGGCTCCAGCCACCAAAGGAGATATCATAGTCTTGTTCTTGTTCCACTTTTAATTTTTGCTTAAACGGCTGCAGTTTTATATTAACTGTTACACCTTTTAAATTTTTCTCAATTTGGTCTTTTACATATTCTCCAACTTTTTTCGAACTACCAGTATCATAGTTTAACAATTCAATTGTAACTTGATCTTTACCAAGTTCTTTCTTCGCTGCTTCCCATGCCGCTGCTGCTTTTTTCGCATCTGGTTTTAATCCATTTTTAAACGTTCCTTGGAAGTCCTTACCATCCGGGCCAGTTGCTAATCCTTTTGGTACTAAGAAATCTGCTGGTTTTGAACCGTCATTTAAAATAACAGTTGCTAAATCCTTTTTGTCGATTGACAATGCAATTGCTTCACGTAATTTTTTGCTTTTTAGCGGTGTATCTTGATCACCACGCTTTTGATTCAAGCGTAAGAAGAATGTACCTGTTTCCAAATACTCTCCAAATTCATCTTTCTTCGCTTTATATTTATCAACAAATTCTCCTGTTAATAGCGTGAAATCAATTTGACCACTGTCATATAAGTTTACATTTGTCGCTGGTTCTTTTACCACACTAAAGTTAATTTCTTCAAGCTTTACATTCTTCTTATCCCAATACGTATCGTTTTTCTTTAACTGCCAGCCTTGTTCATGCTTCCATTCAGACATTACAAACGGCCCGTTATATACTAATGTATCCGCTTCTAATCCATATTTATCGCCTTTTTCCTTCACAACTTTTTCATTTAATGGATAGTAGTTTACGAATGCCGTTAAATTCAAAAAGTATGGAACTGGCGTTTCTAATTCAACCTCTAATGTATAATCATCTACCGCCTTTGCACCTAACGTTGATACTTCCGCTTTTCCTGTATTAATCGCTTCTGCATTTTTGATAGAATATGCAATAAATCCGTACTCAGCAGCCGTTTTCGGATCTACTAGACGTTGCCAAGCATAGACGAAATCTTTCGCTGTTACTGGATCACCATTTGACCATTTTGCATCTTTACGAAGTTTAAATGTATATTTTTTGCCATCCTCACTTTTCGTGCTTGATTCTGCCGCAGCTGGGATTGGCTTATTATCTTTGTCAAGACGATATAACCCTTCCATTGTGTTCCCTATAATTTGTGATGATAGTGTATCTGTTGATTTTGAAGAGTCCATAGATGGAATTTCGTTTCTTTCTGTACGATTCAGTACTTGTTTTGCTGCATATTTAGCATCTGATTTACTATCACTACTTGACGATGTACTTGTCTTTTTATCCCCACCTGATCCCGAACATGCTGTTAATGCCATACTCATTGCTAATACTGGTGCTACGACTGCTGTTAGTTTTTTTATTTTTTTCTTTTTCACTTCTGTACCCTCCCTATTTATCTGCGCAATACTAATGTTAAAACACTTTCCGATAACTTTGTTTTTTTATATAGTTATCTGAAAATTCCTATTAACTAATATTCTACTAATTTTTTAGGTTTTGTAAAGTGTTATTATTAAAAATTTTTTAAAAATTATTTTATTACAGTAATATTTATAAAAATTCTACTCATTTTTACGATCTTTTCCTTCGCCTCCTATCAATCTCTATTTCGTTTATTAATTCTCATTTTCCCAAAATAAAATGAGAAATTATGTTACATAAATAATGTATAAATCTATCAATTTCTTTTTAACAAAAATAAAAACAGCCAGCAATGCTGACTGTTTTCTCTACACGAACGAACTCTAATCTTCTATTTTCCAACTCCTATCCGGCCATTTTCTCTTTCTGCATATTCACTAATAACCTCTCATGTTTCGCTTCATCAAATTCATTTTCACTTTTAGCAACAACAACAGTTGCAATACCATTCCCAATTAAATTAACAATGGCACGCGCTTCTGACATAAATCTGTCTACCCCTAGAAGGAGTGCTAACCCTTCTAACGGAATAACTTGCATTGCTGATAACGTGGATGCAAGTACGATAAAGCCTCCCCCAGTTACAGCGGCTGCACCTTTTGATGTAACCAACAAGATTGCTATTATAGTTAATTGTTGACCAAGTGAAAGATCGATATGAAAGACTTGCGCTAAAAAAATAGTAGCCATCGATAAATAGATTGTAGTTCCATCTAAGTTAAAAGAATACCCGGTTGGAATAACTAATCCTACCACTGGTTTTGAACATCCGAATTGTTCCATCTTCGTCATTATACGTGGTAATACAGATTCAGAGGATGACGTACCAAGTACGATAAGCAGTTCTTCTTTTATATGGGATAAATATTTCCACAAACTAAATTTATATAATTTACAAATCAGATTTAAAACAATAAACACAAACAGCGCCATTGTTGCATACACACAAATCATTAATTTTCCAAGTGGAATTAGCGTGCTCAAACCATATTTCCCAATTGTAAATGCCATTCCTCCGAACGCCCCAAGAGGTGCTAACTTCATGACAATTGATAAAATATTAAAGAAAACTTTGGATAATCGCTCAAAAAAGTCGATAACAGGCTGCCCATTTTTCCCAAGCATTGTCAAACCTGCTCCAAATAAAATAGAAAAGAATAATACTTGTAAAATATCACCTTTAGCAAACGCCTCAAACATATTAGACGGTACGATATGTAAAAAGAAATCGAGCCACTTCATTTCCTGACCGCTTTGTACATACTGCGAAATATCTCCACCTTTTAATTTGGATGGATCTAAACCATCACCCGGACGAACAACATTCGCAACGACGATGCCTATAATTAGAGCAAATGTAGTTACAATTTCAAAATATAAAAGTGCTTTTCCGCCAACACGTCCCACTTTTTTCATATTTCCCATGCTAGCAATTCCAAGCACAATCGTTAAGAAAATGATTGGTGCGATAACCATTTTGATCATATTAATAAATGTTTCACCAATTGGTTTCATTTGTTGCCCCGCACTAGGCCAAATCGCTCCAACTAAAATACCACAAATAATTGCGACAATAACTTGGAATGTTAAATTTCTTACAATTTTCATCTGTCAATTCTCCCCTGTTTTCTTCGTCTCTCCCCTATGTAGATAAAGCCATTATGAAATATATCTTTTTAAAATCCCCCTTGTTACTGAACTAGAACTATAATATTATGTTACACTATTAGGAGTTAAATTTAAATAGTATATCTTATTTATTTAAAAATAACATACTAATAGATAAAAAATCTATATATATCAATTTTGTTTTTTCGACATATAAGCCCCGGCTATGGATAACAAAAGGTGACCTACACTCGTTTTCTCTCTTTGTTTTCACTTGGCATGGAGCAAGAAAAGGATCTGACCGCTTCTATGCATAAACGGATGCTCTCTCCCACCTAAAAAGAAAGGTTTTATGTCGTTTTTTTAAATTTGTATTTATATATTATAAAAAGCAGACGCTCCACAAGACGTCTGCTTTACTTACCAAATATAAATCTTTCCTATACAGCAAATAAAAAGTTAGACAATTGAGAACGTTACGTACATACCAATTACAAAAAAGACAGCCATTGTTTTGATTATTGTAATTGCAAATATGTCTTTATAAGCTTGACGATGTGTTAATCCCGTAACTGCAAGTAACGTAATAACCGCTCCATTATGCGGTAAAGTATCCAATCCACCTGCTGACATTGCAATAACGCGATGCAATACTTCTAATGGAATCTGGAATGTACTAGCCGCTTCAATATATTTGTCTGCCATTAAGCTTAATGTAATACTCATACCTCCTGAACCCGAACCTGTAATTCCGCATAAAATATTCGTCATGACAGCTCCATTCACTAACGGGTTTGTAAACATCCCTGTAAGAGAATGCTGCACTGCTGCAAATCCTGGTAAAGCAGCAATTACTCCCCCAAATCCATATTCAGCTGCTGTATTCATTGTCGCAAGTAAAGAACCACTAATACCAACATTCATACTCGTATTAAAATTTAGTCTAACCTTCTTTATATTTAATAGAATCGTTGTTATGATTCCCATTATAAGAGCTAGTTCTACAGACCAAATACCGATAACTTGAGCCATATCTATTTTTCCGTACGCTTTTAAACCAATCACAGCAAAATCAAATCCACTCGCATACCACGTTGGTATTGCTTCCGTAAAAAACTTATTCATTACACCTACAATTAGCAATGGTAGAAAAGCAAACCAATCCTTTCCTACTATCCTCTCTTCCATAATACCCGGTGTTGGTACAGACATAGCAGCTTCACTATTCGCTGCCATTTCCGACTCCGCCTTAATCGCTTTATCTCCCATTCCGTAATACCCCTCACCATTTGCAAGAGCTTTCCGTCGGCAACGTTCCAAATACAGCATACCCAGTATAAAAATAAACAATGCACCAATAATCCCTAGTGTTGGTGCGGCATATATGTTTGTTTTAAAAAAAGTAGTTGGAATTACATTTTGAATTTGTGGAGAACCTGGTAGTGAATCCATTGAAAAAGTAAAAGCACTGAATGCAATTGTAGCTGGAATTAAGCGTTTTGGAATATTAGCTTCACGAAATAATTGTGCTGCAAATGGATAAATGGCAAATACTGCAACAAACAAACTTACACCACTATACGTTAAAATCGCTCCCATTAATACGATTGCTAAAATGGCTTGTTTCGCTCCAATAAAACGAACAATGATTTTTGCGATTTTTTCTGCAACCCCAGTTACTTCAACTAACTTTCCAAAAATAGCACCCAGTAAAAATACAGGAAAGTATAATTTTACGAAACCTACTAGTTTCTCCATAAAAATATTCGAGAAAAATGGTAATACGTGAGAAGGTTCTGTCAAAAATACTGCCAACAATGCACACAAAGGAGCAAATAAAATGACAGAAAAACCTCGATACGCAAAAAACATCAATAAGCTCAGAGCAATTAAAATAACGACAATGTCCATATACTTTCCCTCTTTTCACTCACATATAAAGTACGCTAAAAATGAAGTTACTAACCTACAAAGAATTCATTATTTATTGCTGAAATGCGGCACTCTTTTCTCAATAAATGCCGTAACACCTTCTTTTACATCTTCTGTTTGAAACACCTTTCCAAAATATTTCGCTTCAATATGAAGCCCATCTTCCAAAGATACTGCTGTTCCTTCATAGATTGCTTGCTTCATATAAGAAAGAGCTGGGAGAGAAAACCGACTTATTTCATTCGCGATTTCTTTTGCTTTTTCAAGCGCTTGCCCTTTCGCAACAACAAAGTTAGCCAATCCAATTTCTTTTGCTTCTTGCGCAGAAATAGGTTTTCCGATAAACATCATTTCTTTTGCTTTTCCTTCTCCAATTAATCTAGGTAAACGTTGTGTCCCTCCTGCACCTGGAAACAATCCTAGCGTAATTTCTGGAAGTCCTATTAAAGCATGTTCTTCTATTACTCTTAAATCACAAGCAATTGCCAATTCACAACCTCCCCCTAAAGCTAAACCATTTATAGCAGCAATTGTTGGCTTAGAAAGACGTTCCACTTTATTAAGAGGATGTTGCAGCCCCAGCGATTTCATTTCTGCATATCTTTCTCCTTTTCCGATCCAATCAGGAAATTCTTTTATATCCCCTCCTGCTACAAAGGCTTTCTCTCCTGTCCCTGTAATGATTACGGCAACTACATCCACGTCATTTTCAATTTCTTTTAATGCATCTGCTAGTTGTTGAATCACATACATATTCAGCGTATTTACGGGTAGATTATTGATTGTAATAATGGCTATTTTCTCCTCTTTTATCCAGCTCACAACACGACCATCCTTCATGAGAAATCCCCCTTTTCTTCAATTTATTTTTTTAGAATATAACCGGCTTCCTCACGATCCCACGCTTGTCCAATTCCTTCTTCTTTTAACTTAAACTTTTGAATACGTTCTGTGGCGGTCTTCGGAAAACACTCAATATATTGGATGTAACGTGGTATCATAAAATACGCCATTCGCTCTTCACACCACTTTATAATTTCTTCATAAGGTATTGACTCCCCATCCTTACAGACAATATATACTTTTACATCTTCTTCTCCTACTTCTGAAGGTACACCTACTGCCGCTGATTCTAACACTTTTGGATGAGCATCTATAATCGTTTCAATTTCCCATGAAGAAATATTTTCTCCTCTTCGTCTAATGCATTGTTTTAAACGGTCGCAAAAATAAAAATAACCAGCTTCATCTTCATAGCCACGATCGCCTGTATGGAACCATCCATCTTTCATCGCCTCTGCCGTCTTTTCTGGCATTTTATAATAGCCTTCCATTAAAACATTTTTCCTTAATGGTTGAATCATTAATTCACCAATCTCCCCTTTTGGTAAACTCTCTCCTTTTTCATTAACAACTTTTATATCTACATAGGGAAAAGGCTTTCCGATTGAGGAAATACGATTTGCAGCTAATGGATTCGATACACAAAAACCTGTCGTTTCTGTTAATCCGTATCCTTCAATAATTTGAACACCGAAACGCTCTTCAAACTCTCTCCAAAATTCCTTCGGTGTAGCAGCACACGCTGTCACTCTGGCTGGGTTATTACGATCGCTTTCCTTCTCTGGCTGTTTACAAAGTATAGGAATCATTGAACCTAATGAATTAAAAATAGTCGCTCCATGAAAGCGAATTTCATCCCAAAATCGCGAAGCACTAAACCGGTTACTCATTGCTGCTGTAGCATTCACATGAAGAGCACCTAATACGGTATGAGCTTGTGCATTAATATGAAATAACGGTAATGTTGTAAATAATATATCTTCTGATCTGGCATGTACCATCTTTTCAGCAAACGCTTGAGCAGCATTGATATATGCAGCATGACTTAACATAACGCCTTTTGGTAAACCCGTTGTTCCAGATGTATAGAGAATACTATTAATGGTTTTAGAAGAAAAAGAAGAATTTGGTACGTACTGATGATTATGTAGTAGCAATTGCTCTAAACGTATAGTTGAAATTTCTATTCCCTTTTCTTGGCGGATGTCATTCTTTTTTTGTCCTTTTACAATCATTTGAATCGTTTTCGATATAGAAGGAAGACATTCCAATATTTGTTTCATATACTGTTCCTCTAACACGATTGCCTTACACTCTGAATGAGATAATATGTATCGTAATCCTTCCCCTTTTATATGTACATTTAACGGAACAATCGTTGCTTCTAAAGTTGATAATGCAAACCAAATGTCCAAGTATTCAGGAGAATTATTAAGCATAACGCAAACTTTATCCTCTTTCCGAATACCTAATTCATAAAATCCTGCTGCTGTTTTTATAACCCGATTATAAAGTCCTTCGTACGTGATTTTTTCTTGTTCAAATTGTAAATACACTTTGTCGGGTGTTCCTTCAATGCGACTCATTAAAAATTGTGCTAAGTTTTCATTGCTCAATAGAATAGCCCCCTTTATCTAAAAACGTATATTTTATTCAAAAATTTATAATAATCAGTATTTATTATAAGCAAAAATTGTGCCAACCTTTATTTATCAATATAAACCCTTACATAACAAGATTTTCTATAGAGAAATCCCTATTTATTTTTCGCAAAAATGAGCCATAAAGTTACATAACCTTTCTTATTCATAGATTCGCAAATTTGCTACACATGTCTCATATTTGCAACAAACAGAAACACTCATTGTCTATATTCCGTAAAAAATAAAAAAGCTACTGGATTCAGTAGCTTTTCATAATCTCGTAAGATTCGATTAAAATATTCATTAAATTGTTATGTTTCAAATCTTATCAACCTCCTTCTATCACGCAAATACATTAGATACTATTACATTCTATTTGATACATAAATGACATCCTTTTAGGTTACTTCGTATTATAAAAATTCATGTATTTGCTAAATACGAATTACTCAATAAGTTGTACTTTTCTAGCTTTCTATATAAACTAGCTCGGTGTATCCCTAACATTTTAGCTGCTTCTTGTTTATTTCCTAATACTTTTTGTAACGCTTTAATAATCGCTCGCTTTTCCGCTGCTTCTACTTCTTCCTGCATTGAGAGAACCCCAGGATCATTTTTTTCTTCTTCCCTTTCCATTCTTACATAAACAGGTAGATGCTGCGTTTGTATCATATTTTCTTCCAAAACATTGATAGACCGCTCCAATATATTTTCTAATTCTCTAATATTCCCTGGCCAATTATATTCCATAAATATAGACATCACCTTTTCATCAACAGAAGGTATTCCACCTCCAAATTCTAGATTGAGTTTTTGAATTAAATAATTTGTAAGTAGTATGATATCTTCTTTTCTTTCTCTCAATGGTGGAATCTCTAACATAAACACATTTAACCTATAATACAAATCTTCTCGAAACTTCCCTTGCCGTACCATTTCTCTTAAGTCTTGATTCGTTGCTGCAATAAATCGAACGTCAAGCTGCGTTACTTTTGCTCCACCAACTCTTTCAAATTCTTTCTCCTGTAAAACACGTAATAATTTTGCTTGCATATCAAATGGCATTTCTCCAATTTCATCTAAAAACAAGGTTCCATGTTGCGCTAACTCAAACTTCCCTTGTCTTCCTCCTTTTTTCGCTCCAGTAAATGATCCTTCTTCATATCCAAACAGTTCTGCTTCAAATAGCTCTCTAGGAATTGCAGCGCAATTTAATCGAATCAGCGGCCCTTCAGCACGAGGACTAGCAAGATGGATTGCATGTGCAAATAATTCTTTCCCTGTTCCCGTTTCTCCTTTTATTAAAACTGTTGAATTACTTTTTGCTGCTTGCTTAGCATTCTTCTTCACTTCTTGTATTTTCTTACTATTTCCTATAATGCTTTGAAAAGAATATTTGGCACCTTGAATACGTTTGAGCTCTTTTTGATAATAGGCAAGTTTTGACTCAATCGCCTGAATTTGCGTCACCAACACTTTTAACTCCCGAACATCACGAAACATAATTTTCCCAACTGCCCCTATCGCCCTTCCTTCTTTCATAATTGGAATTCGCGTTGCAATCACATTTCTATCTCCTACTCGTTGTATATGTCCAATTTCCGCTTCACCAGTCTGCGTTACAATATGCATCCGTGTATTCTCAACCACCTCAGTACAATGCTTTCCAATTGCAGAATCAAGATTATCGATTCCTAATAAATTTGCGTAAGAACGACTCAAGAAATCGATGTTTCCTTTTTCATCAACACCTAAAATACATTCTGATAATAAATTTAATGCTTCTTCATACTTTTCAAGTGTTTCTTTTAAATATTCTTTCGATTTCTCTTCATTTGTTATGTTTTGAAACATGATTAACAATCCACTCCATTCTCCATTTCTATACATCCGCTCTCTAACATGACGAACCTCAATATAGTCTTTCACTACCTTTATACGATTCTATTTTAAAATCCCCTCTATTTTTCAGTCATAACAAAAGAAGTCCACTTTAATAGCAGACTTCTTTTATTGTGTTATTACTATTCTTTTATAGAGGATGTTTAAAAAGTCCGGTAAAGATAGCTGCCCTATTTCTTCGTTACGTTGCCAGTCCGGTACTCATGTAGGTCCTGCTACACTCCGTATCCTCCTGGCTTCCGCGCCTCGAACTGCTCGGCTCTCTTTATCCTCCTTTTTGAACATGTACTTATAGTGGTAAATCTCTCTTTTTAAACAACACAATCGCTGCAGTAAAGATGCAAAGTGCCCCGCATACTAATCCGATGCTTACTGGCCATATATTATATGTTCCTGCTACAATTTCTTCTGGACGAAACAATGTAAATAATGATATATTTCTCATCCATTCTAACTTATCACTTAATTTTCCCACCATATCTAATAAATAAAATAGAATCGTAACACTAGCAGAAATGCTGAGTGCTTTTCTTTCATCATTACATACACACGAAAACAAGAAAGAATAGGCACTAACAACAAGGAACACGAGACCACCGACTAGATTCATTTTGAAAAATAATTCTTGGTTTAAATTGTTGTCTTTCAAAAACCACTCTGCTCCTAGTACGCCCGCCCCATACGTAGCAAGAACAATAATCACTAAGCCTATAACGAGAACACTCCCTTGTGTAATCGCAATTCTTACTCTCGATACAGGTGTTGCTAATAAATACGCCATTGCTCCTTTATCAACATGACGGGCAATTAACTGCGTCGCAACTGTCACACTAAAAATAGTCAATATGATAATAAATAACATTCCGTAATATTTACCAGCTAAAAAATCATTTACATTTTGAATTGGATTTTCCATACCCGCAATCTTTTTTAAACTGTCTGGCATAGCATTCATCAATTCATTTAATCCTTTTGCGGATACGAGTGATGGAAATACCCATATTAATAGCCATAAATAAAGAGCTGAACCTATTGAATAACTCCATATATTTTTTTGATTTTCTTTGAAGCTAGCGAAAAACAGCTGTTTATTCATGCTTAGCACCTTCTTTCGCATCATAATAATGCATAAATAAATGTTCTAAGTCCATCGCTCTCGTTTGCAGAGCCGTAACATGATATTGCGCAAGTGTTTGTAATACAGTTTGATAATTGCCTTGGACAATAATCGAAGCTGTATTTCCTTTCACATTTTCAAATTGTAGATTTGTCTTTTGTAAAGCAATGATTTCCTCTTGTGAGGATAATGTTACATCCATGACTTGTCTTCTCATCCCTTGTAAATCATGAACATTTTCAACTGTTACGAGACGTCCATCTTTAATGATGGCTACGCGATCACACGTCCGTTCAATTTCTGTAAAAATATGAGACGACATGAAAATTGTTTTTCCTTTTTGTTTTTCTTCGAGTATTAGATCTATGAAAAGCTGCTGCATAAGTGGATCTAAGCCAGATGTTGGTTCATCTAAAATCAAAACTTCGGGATCATGCATAAATGCAGCAACAATTCCTACCTTCTGCTTCATCCCTTTCGACATTTTTCGAATTGGTGTTTTTACATCAAATTGGAGTCGTTCAATCAGCTCATCTCGGCGACTCGTCTGTTTCAATCCACGCATTCCTTGCATAAGTTTTAAAAATTCTAGTCCGTTCATTCCGTCTATAAAAGAAATTTCACCTGGTAAATAACCGACTTCTCTTTGAATTTTCGCTGCTTCATTCCAGCAATCCAATCCGAAGATTGTCGCATGACCAGCAGTAGGCTGTATAAATCCCATTAAGTTACGAATCGTTGTTGATTTTCCAGCCCCGTTCGGTCCTAAGTAACCGAATACTTCCCCTTCTTTCACTTGAAATGAAACATCAAATAAACCTTTTCCATTTGAAAATTGTTTCGTTACATTTTGAACTGAAATCATTATCCCACCTCATTTTTTGAAATATTATATGTTGTATATTTCAAAATTATTGTACTCCTCTTTTAAAACAGAAGCAACATTTTTTGAAATATATATACACCTAAATTTCAATTTTATTGTCTTCATTCTTTTTTTCTTGTATATTTTAAGTGAGGTGATCGAAGTGAACGGTTTTGAAAAAGTAAAAGAAAAGAAAAAGCGTGCTATCAAAGATGCTGCATTATTATTATTTTCGGAACGTGGATTTAACGAAGTAAAAATAGAGGATATTGCCAAGGAAGCAAAAGTATCGCAAGTTACCATTTATAATCATTTCGGTAGTAAAGATGCTCTTTTTAGGGAGCTTATTCAAGAATTTACGATAACTGAATTTCAATTTTATCAAGAGATAGCAGCTGAAAACATGCCCTTTCAAGACATGATGCATAAAATGATACTACGAAAAATGAAACGCGGAAGTTTATTTCATCCTGAAATGCTATTGCAAGCAACTCAAAAAGATCCAGAGCTTCGTGAATTTCTATATCGTTATCAAAGCGAAATCGTCATCCCTTGGTTTTTCGAAATATTAGAAGATGCACAGCGTAAAAATGAAATTAACCCACACCTTTCAAAAGAAATGATGCTATTATATATCAATATGTTTAATAAATTAGGTGAAGAGCACGGTATCCAGCTCTTAGAAGGAAATCGTGAAGAACATATAAAAGATATTGTCACGATGTTTTTTTATGGACTATCCAATCCTGAAAGCACGACTCCCACTAATTAGATCGACGACTAGAACTGATTCCATGTTAATCAAAGGGGAATGTTACATGCCATTAAGCTGTTTTTATTATGAAGTAGTTTGTATGTGTTGCAGAAAAATGTTTAGGGTATATGAAGGAACCCAGAAATATAAGCAGTTTAAAGAAAATATGAAAGGAAAATATACTTGTGAAGAATGTAGTCATAATATACGTATAGAAGCTATAATGAATTTCTTCAACAAATATTAAATATTTTCCCTTGAGAAAATTCCGATTATGTGAACCGATCATTCACCCATCTGGATGGCTTTTTTTGTTATTTTTTTGCTTAATGTCCCCAGGATGCCAATAAGTACATTTTGATTGAAATGAAAAACCTTTTCATTCTAAAACACGTTTTAATGAAGCACAAAAAAGTACTTTGTATACCCTGTTTATTATTAGGCTAATCCTACTGATCCTTATTATTGGTATGAAAAAAAGACACGGATTCGTGTCTTTTTATAGTGAAATGACTTTTCCTTTCTCACTGCTTTCAATAGCAGCTTGAACGATACGGATAACTTGTAAACCTTCCTCAGCTGTTACAGGAAGTGGCGATCCATTTAATATACTATCTCGAATCCCTTTATAATACATGTCGTAACATCCAACTTCTGTCGGAATACGAACAGTCTCCTCTTCTGTTTCCAAAGTAGCATAATTGTTAGGCTCATCTTCTCCATACAGGGAATCTCCTGGCTGTTTACCAGCTTTTAATTGCTCTTCTTGTGAATCCATACCAAACTTCACAATGGAACCTTTTTCTCCATGAATATTGAAATGAGGTCCTGCATGTTTCACATAACTGCTGCTATGTAAAATAACACGCTGTACCCCATAATGAAGTACAATGTGAAAATAGTCATCTGTCTGCGCTCCTGGTCGTTGTTTTACTACATCAGCGCTTACAGCATCAGGTGTTCCGAATAAATGAAGTACTTGATCAATTAAATGGGAACCTAAATCATACAAAATCCCTGACCCTGGCAAGTTCTTTTCACGCCAGCGATCACGGACATGCGGACGAAAACGATCAAAATGCGCTTCATATGTAAATATATTTCCAATTTGTTTTTCTTGGATTAATTTCTTAATTGTTAAGAAATCATTATCCCAGCGACGGTTATGATATACACTGACAAGTACATTATTTTCTTTTGCAAGTGTAATGAGTTCTTCTCCTTCTTCTATTGAAACAACGAATGGTTTTTCTACCACAACATGCTTTCCATGTAAAATTGCTTCTTTTACATATGGAAAATGCGTTGTATTTGGTGATGTAATTACAACAAGATCAATATCATCTTGCTTCACCAATTCCTCTATTTTGCTGACAACTCGTACAGTGGGTAATGCTTCTTTCACTACTTCTTCTTTCGAAGAAACAATGGTACGAATATCATATTCACCTATCGTTTGTAATAAGGGGATGTGAAATGTTGTGCTAGAAAATCCAAATCCAACAATCCCTACGCCTATTTTTTTCATATATTCCCTCCATCTATGAGAACGATTTCATTTTTATTATATCAAGATTGCTTTCATATACATAACTATTTGCTCGGATGCTCTCTCCCACCTAAAAAAAAAGATTTTATATCGGTTTTTTAATTTGTATTTATATACAAAAAGATCCTCGCTAGATTTAAACTAGCAAAGATCTTTTTCATTCTATTCAATTCGTTTCTTCGTCCACGTCTCAACCACTTCACCAACATCGCTTACATCTAAAACTAAACTACCGTTACTGTAGCGATCTTTGTTACGAAACGCCTTTGGATCAATTTCTTCTATCGCTTGTTTCTCTGTTCGCATATAGACAAGTTCATCATCACGAACAATTTCAACACCAACAATGCGGTATGGATTACGTTTTAACTCTTTAAAGATAACAAGGCCTCGCTTCGCCCTCGTTGATTTTTCGATTTCCGAAGCTTTAATCCGTTTCACAGCACCTCGCTGCGTCACAAGGAGAAGCTGATCTTTTTCACTGTCTAGTGGGCGACCACTGGCAACATAGTCATCCTCTTTTAAGTTAATTCCTTTTACTCCAGCAGCCCTAACACCAACTGGACTCACTTCTTCTTCGTTGAAAATAAGAGCATATGCTCCGTGCGTTGCAAGCAGAATATCTTGCGTTCCATCCGTTACAAATATATTAACAACTTCATCATCTTTTTTCAGGTTCACAGCAACAAATGCCCTTGAATAACGCTGTACTTTATATTGATTTAGTTCAGTTTTCTTAATCATACCATTGCGCGTTACAAACACAATAAATCGATTTTCTTCTTCAAAATTTGGAATAACCGTTGCCCAAATTAGCGTTTCATCCCGGTCAAGTGAGACAATATTGGCAACATGTTGACCTAAATCTTTCCAACGAATATCTGGCATTTCGTATACCGGGAGATAAATATAGTTTCCTTTACTTGTAAATAAAAGAATTGTCGCTGTTGTATTTGTATCGAAGCGTTCGAGTAAGATGTCGCCCTCTTTCATACCGAAGTCTTTTCCGTTCGATGCATTATGCGAGCGCCACCCTGTTCGCTTTACATATCCTTCTTTCGTTACAGTAACGATGACATCTTCATGTGGAATCATCACTTCCACATCGATTTTAATTTCTTCAATTTCTTCTTCAATTACAGCACGACGATTATCACTATACGTTTTCTTTACTCTCTTTAAGTCTGATTTAATAACTTGAAGAAGTCTTTTCTCACTTTGTAAAATCGCTTGTAATTCTGTAATTTTCGTTTGTAGCTCTTCAGCCTCTTTTTCTAACGCTGTAATATCTGTATTTGTTAAACGGTACAATTGCAATGATACAATTGCTTCCGATTGTGCTTCTGTAAAGGAGAATCTTGTACTTAAATTATTTTTCGCATCACGTTTATCTTTAGAAGCACGAATTGTTTCAATGACTTTATCTAAGATTGATAAAGCTTTCATCAAACCTTCCACAATATGCTGACGAGTTTCCGCTTTTCGCAATTCATATTGCGAACGACGTGTTACAACTTCTTTTTGATGCCCAATATAAGCATCTAAAATCTTTGGTAACGTCATTAATACAGGACGGCGATTATGAATTGCTACCATATTGAAGTTATATGGTATTTGTAAATCTGTGTTTTTATATAAGTACTTTAAAATACCTTCTGCATTTGCATCTTTTTTCAATTCGACAACAATACGGAGACCTGTACGATCCGTTTCATCACGAACTTCAGCAATTCCATCTAGCTTTTTATCTAAACGTAGCTCATCCATTTTCTTTACAAGATTTGCTTTGTTTACTTCGTAAGGAATTTCTGTAATTACAATCTGCTGCTTCCCACCACGAATCGTCTCAACTTCCGCTTTTCCGCGGATGATGATTTTTCCTTTTCCTGTTTCATACGCCTTTTTAATCCCATCAAGACCTTGGATAATTCCCCCTGTCGGGAAGTCTGGCCCTTTAATAAGCGTTAATAAATCGTCTACAGTGCTGTTTGGTTTATCAATTCGCAGCATTGTTGCATCGATAACTTCTCCAAGGTGATGTGGTGGAATTTCAGTTGCATAACCAGCTGAAATTCCCGTAGATCCGTTCACTAACAAGTTAGGGAACATCGCTGGCAATACAACTGGCTCTTCACTTGTATCGTCAAAGTTTGAAACAAATTCTACTGTTTCTTTATCAAGATCACGCAATAATTCAGAAGCAATAGGAGATAAACGAGCTTCCGTATAACGCATTGCCGCTGCTGGATCACCGTCGACACTACCATTATTCCCGTGCATTTCAACTAATACGTTACGTACTTTCCAATCTTGACTTAAACGTACCATCGCTTCATATACAGAAGAATCACCGTGCGGATGATAATTACCAATTACGTTACCAACTGTTTTGGCTGATTTACGAAACGGCTTATCATTTACGTTTCCTTCTACATACATAGAATACAAAATACGACGTTGTACCGGCTTTAAACCATCGCGTGCATCCGGAAGCGCACGATCTTGAATAATATATTTACTGTAACGTGCAAAGCGGTCACCAAGCACGTCTTCAAGTGGGAGGTCATGAAACTTCTCTGCTTGCATGTTATTCCACCTCCGTTGTTGAAATCATTTCATTTTCTAAAATGTTACCTTCTTCTTGCATACCAAATTGAACATTACGCTCAATCCATTTACGACGAGGCTCTACTTTATCCCCCATCAATGTAGCAACCCGGCGATCTGCTCGTGAAGCATCATCAATTTTAACGCGAATTAACGTACGCGTCTCTGGGTTCATCGTTGTTTCCCATAATTGGTCCGCATTCATTTCACCAAGACCTTTATAACGCTGCAGTATATAGCCTTTTCCGACCTTTTTCGTGACACCATCTAGCTCTTCATCAGACCAAGCGTATTCAATGACTTCGCTTTTTCCCTTTCCTTTACTTACTTTATATAAAGGAGGAAGTGCAATAAATACTTTACCCGCCTCAATTAGCGGCTTCATATAACGATAGAAGAACGTTAGCAACAGGACTTGAATATGCGCGCCATCTGTATCAGCATCGGTCATAATCACGACTTTATCATAGTTAATATCCTCTACAGAAAAGTCCGTTCCAACACCGCCACCAATTGCATAAATAATCGTATTGATTTCTTCGTTTTTAAAGATATCCGCAAGTTTTGCTTTTTCCGTGTTAATTACTTTACCACGCAGAGGCAATACTGCTTGAAAACGACGATCGCGTCCTTGTTTTGCAGAACCACCAGCAGAGTCACCCTCGACTAAATACAATTCGTTCTTTTGTGGATTACGAGATTGTGCAGGAGTTAACTTCCCGCTCAATGTTCCTTCCGAACGTTTTTTCTTTTTACCAGTTCGTGCTTCTTCTCTTGCTTTACGTGCTGCCTCTCGTGCTTGTGCAGCTTTTATTGCCTTTTTCACAAGAAGTGTTGCTACATCAGGATTCTCTTCTAAAAAGTAAGCTAAGTGCTCTGAAACAACAGCATCGACAGCTGAACGACCTTCACTTGTACCGAGTTTCCCTTTCGTTTGTCCTTCGAATTGTAGTACATCCTCTGGAACACGAACAGAAACGATTGCAGCTAACCCTTCACGAATGTCTGTACCTTCTAAATTTTTATCTTTTTCTTTCAGCATGGAAACTTTACGAGCATATTCATTAAAAACACGTGTCATTGCTGTTTTGAACCCAGCTTCATGTGTCCCGCCATCTTTCGTACGTACATTGTTAACGAATGAAAGAATATTTTCTGAATAAGCATCGTTAAATTGAAATGCAAGCTCCGCTTCAATTCCATTTTGTTCACCAGCAAAGTACACGACTGGATGAATAGAGTCTTTTTCTTCATTTAAGTAAGAAACAAACGCTTCGATTCCTGTTTCATAATGAAAGACATCTTCTAAATCATTACGTTTATCTGTTAAAACAATTTTCATTCCTTTTAACAGAAATGCTGATTCACGTAATCTCTCACATAACGTTTCATAATTATAATTTGTTGTACTGAAAATAGATGGATCTGGTTTAAAATGAATTGTTGTTCCGACTTGTTTCGTTTTCCCAATTTTCTCTAATGTTGTTACAGGAATACCACCATTTTCAAAACGTTGTTCGTATATATTCCCATCACGTTTGATGGTTACAATTAGCCATTCTGATAAAGCATTTACAACAGAGGCACCAACACCGTGCAAGCCACCACTTGTTTTATAACCGCCTTGTCCGAACTTACCCCCTGCATGAAGTACTGTTAAGATTACTTCAGGAGTTGGTTTCCCAAGCTTATGCATTCCCGTAGGCATCCCACGCCCTTTATCAATAACACTAATACTATTATCTTTATGTATTACGACAGAAATTTCGTCGCCAAATCCCGCTAATGCTTCATCAACGGAGTTATCTACTATTTCGTATACTAAATGATGCAATCCACGGCTGTCCGTACTCCCGATATACATACCCGGGCGTTTCCGAACGGCTTCAAGACCTTCAAGCACTTGAATTGCATCTTCATTATATTGAAACTGATGCTTCGCCAAACTCCTTGCCCCTTTCAAAATCAAAATAAGAACATATGTTTCTATTATAGGATAACGCCTTACCCTTACTTTTGGCAAGTCGTGTTATGTCTTTTATATACCATTTTCATAAGAAAAATCCTTGTTTTTTCACAAGGATTCCTCTAGGCTACTATTTCAGAAAAATAATCGTTTGTCAACGAGAAATGGATATGTATTCCAAAATCACACATTCCACCATTTTACAATCACCCAAATGACAAGTATCCAAAATGGGATGACAAGTAGCAATCCCCAAAAACAGCCTTTAAAAAATCTCATGATGAACACCTCGTTCATCGGCCCAGTTTACAAGGTTAACTAGAGCTGAATCGACCTTTCCCTTTCCAATGTCTATACTACCTTGTCATCGCATGTTCTACTTTAATACAACGATCCATTATAACAGTATAGCCTTGTTCTTTTAATACCTTATATGTATCTTCGTCTTGCACTCCTAATTGTGCCCAAAAAATATCCGCATCAATCTCTACAAATTCTTTTGCAACATCCATTAAAAACTCAGAGCGACGGAATACATTTACAATATCGACATGTTCCTTAATATCTTTTAATGACGGAACTGCTTTTTCTCCTAGCACTTCATCTACTGTCGGGTTAACCGGAATAATACGATACCCAGCGTCCTGCATCGCTTTTGAAACCATATATGATGTACGTTCTGGTTTGTTAGATAATCCAACAACCGCAATTGTTTTACTATTTTTCAACACTTCACCAATTTCCGTACGAGTTGGGTTTTCAATTACCATATTAAATCCCTCCTATTCCTTTAGTATAGCCGATAAAGAAAGTCTCTTTCAATACGAAAGAGACTTTCTTTATTAATTCGTAGCAGCCGAGTTATCTGCTAGTGTAGCTGTTTTCGTCATTTTTTCACCATTTCGATAGAATGTAACTTCAATTTTGTCTCCTACTTTTTTCTTCTCATACAAGTATTTACGGAATTGAAGTGCATTTTCAATTTTTTTCCCGTCTAGTGCTACAACAACATCATATTGTTCAAGTCCCGCTTTTTCAGCTGGTGAAACGGAATAAATTTTACTTAAGAGAACACCATTTGTTACATCTTTTGGTAACTTTAATTGATCTAATGCATATGGTTGTACCTCTTCAAGAGATGCGACTCCTACCCCCATTGCTGGACGTTTTACTGTTCCATCCTTTTCAAGAGATTCAATGACTGGCTTTGCTACATTAATTGGGATAGCAAATCCAATCCCTTCTACTTCCTGCTGTGCGATCTTGCTAGAGTTGATTCCGATAACTTCACCATTTTGATTGAATAATGCTCCCCCACTGTTACCAGGGTTGATTGCTGCATCTGTTTGAATAACTTGTGCTTGCCAATCTGCACGTTTGTCGCCATTAATATCAACTGGAATTTCACGTTCCTTACTACTAATAATCCCTTCGGTTACACTGCCATCGAAGCCTAGCGGATTACCAATTGCGATTGCTGATTCACCAGCACGAATTTTACTAGAATCACCGAGAGTTGCTATTTTTTTCACATCAGTACCATCAATCTCTACAACAGCTAAATCTAACCAAGGATCTTTCCCAACTAATTTTGCATCAACCATTTTGCCATTACTTAGCCTAACTGACAGTTTATTAGCTCCATCTACTACGTGATTATTCGTTACAATCAGAGCCTTATTCCCTGCTTTTTTATAAATTACACCAGATCCTGATCCAGCCTGTGCTTCTTGCTCCGCCGGCTGCGTGGCAAATGGATCAATATTTTGTTGCATATTGAATACACCAACAACAACATCTTTTGCTCCTTCAATCATACCTGGCAAATCTGTTTCATTTTTTGCTTTATTCACAACAGGAACCACCGTTCCCTCTACTTTTGAATTAGAAGATACTGGCGATGAAACAGCCGCTCCGTTTCCATTTGCCCATGGCATATATGGTGTTGCAAAACTAATTGTAACAGCACCAATCACAGCACCAACTAAACCTGTGAAAAAATAACCTTTTTTACTACCCGACTTTCTGATTTCCCTCGTTTCTTTATGCTCTTCATTCATATTTGGTCCCTCATAATATCCCATCATTCATTTCCCCTATCTGCTAAATTCATATTTTCAGTATAGTCACAGGTTGTGTCCTTCTTGTGAACTCATCGTGAAATCCGATTAAAAAAATACTTCTATACGTATTGTAGACAAAAAATAAGTAAATTGTACATATTTGCGCATACAAAAGAGAGTGTCATATACTATGATTTTTATCCCGCTATTCGCGGGCAGTAAGACCCCCACTGATAAAAGTTTCACTTTATTTGACTCATGTTATATAAATCCATTTTGATTTTTCGACATATAAGCCGCGGCTATGGATAACAAAAGGTGACCTACACTCGTTTTCTCTCTTTGTTTTCACTATGTCTGGGGCAGGAAAAGGATCTGACCGCTTCTATGCATGGCCGGATGCTCTCTCCCACCTAAAAAGAAGGGGTTTATGTCGGTTTTTTTATTTGTATTTAATAAATGCAAGTACTACTCCTCAAACTTATACCCGACACGAATGACAGTTCCAATATGCTTCGCTTTGTCACCTAGTTTATTTCGCAATTTTTTTATATGTGTATCTACTGTACGGTCATCACCATAATAATCATATCCCCACAATTGGTCTAGTAAATGTTGACGTGATAACACGATTCCCTTATTCTCCATTAAATAAACAAGAAGTTCAAATTCCTTGTGAGTTAATATAATCTCTTCCCCGTTTACCGTTACTGTACGTGAAAGACGATTCACATCAATTCCAGCCATAGAGAGTACATGCTCTTCTACCACGCCAACTGCTCCATCCGCACGCTTTAATAAAGTTTTCGCACGAGCTACCAACACTTTTGGACTAAATGGCTTTGTTACATATTCATCGGCCCCGAGTTCAAAGCCTAACAATGTATCATCTTCATCGGAACGTGCTGTAAGCATAATGATGGGTACCGCAGATTCTTTCCGAATACGACGGCAAACAGACCAACCATCAATTTCCGGTAACATTATATCTAACATAATTAAATCAATTGTATGTTCAGCAAATAATTCTAGCGCTTGTTTTCCATCCTCGGCTTCTACGACTTCAAAACCTTCATTTCGAAAATAATCGCTAACGATTTCACGCAACCTTCTTTCATCTTCAACAAGTAATACCGTTTTATTCATCTGACCTATCCCGCCTTTTTACTCTTTCAATCGAATGATACGTTGATTGGAGCTTCCGCGAAATGGAAGTGTTAGATCTCTTTTTTCGAGTTCAAACCTTCCATCGACCAAAACATCCCCATAGTGTAACAACTCCATCATATCATTATTTCGCGAATTCTGTATCTCTTCTAACGTATAACCTGTGTAAATCCATAAATTTTTTTTCAAATCTTTTACAGCTTTTGCTGCCTCTTTTACTTCAGCAGCTTGAAAAAATGGATCTCCACCTGAAAACGTTACATCAGTAAGCGGATTTTTTGCAATTTCTTTTATAATTTCTTCTGCGGTCATCTCGGAACCGTTACAAAGATTCCAAGACTGCGGATTATGACAGCCAAAACAACGATGCGGACAGCCCGCAAAAAACACGACTGTCCGCAATCCTTCTCCATCTACTACACTATCATGAATAATATTCATTACTCTCATTTATGTTTCACCCGATCCGCTTCTTCACTACGCTTCGCACTGTTCCATTTTGACATATCTCCTACAAGATATCCTGTAATGCGGCGTATCCTTTCAAAATAATGTTCATCTTCATTCCCACAACTTGGGCATTCATTATCAATAACACCATTATAGCCGCAGCATTTACAGCGATCCACCGGGTGATTGATGGATCCATATCCAACTCCATATTGTGCCATTGCCTGCACAATTTGCTTTAATGCTTTTTGATTATGAACGGCCGCTCCGTCCAATTCAATATACGTGATATGTCCGCCGTTACACAGTTCATGAAACGGTCCTTCTAAACGAATTTTATCAATCGCTTGAATCGAATAATACACCGGAATATGAAATGAGTTTGTATAATAGTTATGATTCGTTATACCTGTAATCATTCCAAATTCATTTCGATCTTGTTTAATAAACTTCCCTGATAACCCTTCTGCAGGAGTTGCGATTAACGAGAAATTTAATTGATGATATTCCGTTGCATGATCCATTTTCTTTCTCATACATGTAACAATTTCATACCCAAGTTTCCATGACTCTTCATCTTCCCCATGATGTTTTCCTGTTAGCGCAACTAAACATTCCGCCAGGCCAATAAAGCCGATACTTAACGTACCTTGTTTCAAAATTTCAGCAACAGAATCTTCTGGTTCAAGCTTTTCACCACCGCGCCATACTCCTTGTGAATATAAAAACTGAAAATCTCTTGCTCTTTTTGTGGACTGATAAGCAAATCTTTCTAACAATTGTCGAATGCCAAGGTCCATATAATAATTCAGTGCTTCAAAAAAGGCTTCTTTTGATCCACTTATTAATGCTAATTTTACTAAGTTAATGGATGTAAATGATAAATTCCCTCTTCCAATGGCTGTTTCTTCCCCATGAATATTAGACATAACACGAGTACGACAGCCCATATAACACACTTCAGTTTCAGGACGACCATCGTAATGCACCGCATTAAATGGTGCATCTAAGAATGAGAAATTCGGGAACAATCGTTTCGCTGTCGTTTCTAATGCCAGTTCAAACAAATCATAATTCGGATCACTTTCTTCAAAATTGACACCTTTTTTTAATTTAAAGATTTGAATTGGAAAAATTGGTGTTTCTCCTTTTCCTAATCCAGCTTGAGTCGCCCGTAATAATTGTCTAATTAACAATCTTCCTTCTTTTGATGTATCCGTCCCGTAGTTAATGGAAATAAACGGTACTTGTCCACCACCGCGGCTATGCATGCTGTTAGAATTATGAATAAACGCTTCGCAAGCTTGATACGTATCGTTTTCCGTTTCTCTCCACGCAAACTCTTCTACTTGCTCGGCTGTTAATGGGTACGTCTCTAAACGTTTTTTATTTCTTTCAAACGTTTTTCTCACATAGGGTGCTAAATCCATATCAAACAGTGCAAAGGATTGACCGCCGTGCTGCATATTTTGGTTTGCTTGAAAAATAATAGAAGAAAGCGCCAGCGCACTTTTGATATCTTGCGGCTGTCGCATATGTCCATGACCAGTATGAAACCCTTTTTCTAGCATTTGTGCTAACGGGATTTGTGAACACGTTGTCGTACCCGTTGCATAAAAATCTAAATCGTGCGGATATAAAATATTTTGATCTATCGCTTTTTTCACTTGTTCAGAAAGCAAATTTTCTATCGCATAATATTTTGCACTCTCAGATGCAAATGTCCCCATCATTCCCATTGGAGACCGACCGTCAACGTTTGCATTTTCTTGCATTAAATCTTGTTCATTCGCATGGATGATTCTTCCAAAAATGTCCATCAGATTCTCTTCACGGTCACTATTTTTTGTCATTACTTGATTCATTTCCTAACCTCCAACAACATCTTGTTAATTCAATACCAAAATGATACAACATATAGTTTGAATGAATCTGTGAAAAATGTAACATTCTTGTGAAAGTTTTTTTAAGAAACTTTGAACATTTCATTTTTAAAAAAGAAATGTTCTCTTTATAAATGTGTGGTACAATATGTAGGAAAAACTCTTTTTACCCTTTATCAACACATTTGAATAAAGGAGACTGAACTTATGCTTATTACATATCTTTTATTTGTCGTTGCTTATTTGCTCGGCTCGATTCCATTTGCACTTGTTGTTGGGAAAATTGGTTACGGAATCGATATTCGCGAGCACGGTAGCGGAAATTTAGGAGGAACGAATACATTTCGGACGTTAGGAAAAAAAGCGGGCTTTATCGTTACAATTGCTGATATTTTAAAAGGAACGTTAGCAACAGCTTTGCCGTTAATTTTCGTTTTAGATATCCATCCTCTTTGGTTCGGATTAGCAGCAGTACTTGGACATGTGTATCCAATTTTCGCAAAGTTCCGTGGCGGAAAAGCAGTTGCTACTTCTGCTGGTGTACTATTATGCTATGCCCCAATTCTCTTTGTGATATTAGCCATCGTCTTTTTCGTCCTGCTATTTACGACGAGATTCGTTTCACTTTCTTCTATGGTAACAGCTGTCATTGCTGTTATTGCAGCAATTATTACCGGGGATAAAATCTTCATTGTTGCGATGTGTTTATTAGCTGGTATGGTTATTTATAGGCACCGTGCTAATATTGGACGAATTATAAATAAAACTGAACCAAAAGCAAATTTAACGAAGAAACAAAAGTAAGGTTGTGACCCACATAACGCAAAAAGAAAACGCAAAGCATATAAATGGCGTCTTTTTGCGTTATTTTTTATACTAAAGAAAAAGCGATATAGCTTGGAGGAACCCTACATGAATATTTCCGTATCAAAAGAAGCAGTAAACTGGTATAAAGATGAACTAAATTTACAATCCGGCGACGCGCTTCGCTTTTTCGTACAATATGGTGGCTGTAGTACTGTACAAAAAGGACTTTCCCTAGGAATTCGCAAAGACGATCCTGCTCATCCAGCTGCCCAAATCCAAGAAGAAGGCATTTCATTTTTTGTTGAAGGCGATGATGAGTGGTTCTTCGACGGTCACGACTTATCAGTTATATTTAACGATGGTGATGACTTCCCTCAATTTCATTATGAAAAATAAAAAGCGTGGCTTATGCCACGCTTTTTTTATTGTTTCTTAATTTTTTCATATGTTGCATACCACTCTGGATATATTTTTTTTAGTGATACTGGACGAAACCCTTCTCTTTTTGCACAAATATTTGTTGTAGATGCTGTAATGCAAAGATCTCCATCTCCGTTATAAATTTCATATCCATATACAACACGCAGTGGGCTAACAGAATCTACCCATGTTTTCACAATTGCTTTCTCTCCATAACGCATTGCTTTACGATATGTAATCTGTAAATCTAGAACGGGTGAAACAATTCCGTCTTTCTCCATATCAATATAGGAAAATCCTAATTCTCGAATAAATTTTGTACGCCCTAATTCAAGCCATACTAAATAATTCGCATGATAAACGACACCCATTTGGTCTGTTTCCGCATAGCGGATATCAATTTCGTGTTCTGCTACAAACATATTACTATCTCCTTCTCGTTCATGTTTCCTCGCATACATTTAATCATAATACAGAGAAATCAAAAATAAAATAGAAACGGTGGATCTTTTTACTGAAAGGAGCGAGTATATGCTTCAAATCATAACTGTTCGTAGCGGAGATAGCGTCTACAGCTTAGCCTCTAAGTATGGTACAACACCTGAAACAATTGTAAAGGATAATGGATTAAATCCAGCGGAAACACTCGTTGTGGGTCAGGCGTTAATCGTGAATACGAAAGGAAACAATTACTACGTTCAACCGGGTGATAGTCTATATCGGATTTCTCAAACATATAACGTTCCTCTTGCTAGCTTGGCCAAAGTAAACAACTTATCATTAAAATCAATCCTTCATGTCGGTCAACAACTATATGTACCAAAAGGAACAAAACAAACGATAGAATCCATTGCCTATTTACAACCTTCTACTATTCCAATTAAAGAAAGCTTAGTCAACTCTACAAAGGCAATTAATCCTTTTTTAACATATTTAGCCTACTTTAGCTTTGAACCACAGCGAGATGGAACATTGAAAGAACCGACAGACACTGCAAAAATCGCTGGAATCGCCACACAAGGTCAAACCATTCCAATGCTCGTCATTACAAACATTGAAAGTGGAAATTTTAGCGCGGAGTTAGCCTCTATTTTTTTACGAAGTCCTACCATTCAACATAAATTTATTACCAACATTCTGCAGACCGCGGAAAAATACGGTATGCATGATATTCATTTCGACTTTGAAAACGTCGCACCAGAAGATCGCGAAGCATACAATCGCTTTTTACGAACTGTAAAAACACGATTACCTGAAGGTTATACATTAAGTACAACACTCGTTCCAAAAATAAGTTCGACACAAAAAGGAAAATTTTTTGAAGCACATGATTACAAAGCACAAGGAGAAATCGTTGACTTTGTTGTCATTATGACCTATGACTGGGGCTGGCAAGGTGGACCGCCGATGGCAATTTCTCCAATTGGTCCTGTCAAACAAGTACTTCAATATGCAAAATCACAAATGTCGCCGCGAAAAATTATGATGGGACAAAATTTATACGGTTTCGACTGGACGCTCCCATATAAAGAAGGAAATCCTCCAGCAAAAGCAATTAGCTCCGTCGCAGCCGTTGCACTTGCCCGAAAATACAATGTTCCCATTCGTTATGATTTCACTGCACAAGCACCTCATTTTAATTATTATGATGAAAATGGTGTGCAACACGAAGTATGGTTTGAAGATGCCCGCTCCATTCAAAGTAAATTTAATTTAATAAAAGAGCAAGGTGTCCGCGGTATTAGCTATTGGAAAATTGGTCTTCCATTCCCGCAAAACTGGCGTTTGCTTGCAGAAAACTTCTCCATTACAAAAAAAGGCTGACAACTGTCAGCCTTTTTTACGCATCATATCCAGATTCGTCTTTTATTTCACTTTTTAACGATTCAATACTTTCTAAACGCCGCTGATTTTTCGCTTCAATCGCAGCACGATCTTTTTCATTGGAAAGCTCTGCAGTTTCTTTTGCCTCATTAAAGTTGTCAATTGTGTTTTGCACCATTTCTTGCAACTTCTCTACATTATCACTACGATCATCTGGATTTGCTTTATATTGTTCTGACATGCTGTTCCCTCCTATATGAAATATACATACTACGTTAGTTTGTATAAAATGAACTAAATTATGTACGTAAAAAAAGGAGAATGAAACCATTCTCCTTCTTTTTAGCCATTATCTACAATTGGTTGTTTACCTGTTTGGTCTTGCATTTGTTTCCCTTTATTTCCACCGGCTTTTTTTGACTGTGTGCCAATTTGGTTTGGTGCAAAATCTTTTGAATTCTTTTTCGGATTTCCCATAACTTTCGCCTCCTTACAACTAGTATCATACTAGTTGTAAGAATTATTCAGCCTGTTTAAAAAGACGCATTTCATAACGCTTTTCAATCCGTTCTTCAATCCGTTCAATTGCATTACGATCGCTTAATAATTGCTGCTTATTTTCCTTCACAAGCTCTTCAAACGATTTCCGACGATTTCTTCTCATGCTGCTCATCCTTTCTCCTTCTCTTTCTTACCAGTTAGTATGAGCAAACGAAAAACTTTTTAATCAGATTTGCGAGAAAATTTTATATTTTGTTAAAGCAACATTTATTAGTAATAAAAAATTCCATCAGTAAGTCTTCAGCTACTGATGGAATTTAAAAACAATCAACTGATATAGATTCATTACTACCCATTCGTGCGAGATAAACTTAAATACTTTTCAATTTCTTCTTCTGCATTTGTTTCGTTTTGTTTATAATTATTCAACACCTGCATAACCGCATCATAAGACTCCAGAATATACGCCTCTAACCGAGCGATATCGTCTAAACATTCAATCATAATTCGCGTTACACCTATTTCACTTTTCAAAGCTGTTTCACACATTACAGCCGGGTATGCCGCTAATACTTCCTGTTCTGTCTTTGCTGTCAACACATATTTCTTTCTTCCTTTTACTTTCAACCTTACAATTGGATAAAAAGCTTTTATATCCATATAACTTCCAACGTTCGTATAACGAATCCACTCTACGTCTTTATTATGTTTCGCTAGCATTTCCTTTATCATTTCATACACTGCTTCTTCTTCAATCGTTTCCTTTGCTACTCTCTTTTGCCCCTCTTCTTGTATTGCCGCACATTTTTGATACACCGCTGCACATGTAAAACAATCATCAAGTGCATTATGTGAATTTAAGCGAATACCAAGCATTCGTTTAAGTGTTTCTAGCTTATGATTCGGCGCGTGCTTCATATATTTCTTTGCTAAAAACACTGTATCAATCACGTGATTATCAGGCTCTGGTAATCTCAGCTGTTTCGCATTACTTTTTAAAAAACGCATATCGAACGATGCATTATGAGCAACAATTGTATCTTCTCCTAAAAAAGCTAAAAATGCCGGCAATACATCATGAATGGTTGGCGCATCCGAAACACGGTAGTTTGTAATTCCTGTTAAACTTGTGATTCGGTCAGGAATAAATCGTTCTGGATTCACAAAAGAAACAAATTGTTCAGCAAACTCATGATTCCGATATCGAACCGCTGCCACTTGAATGATTCGATCGTTATACGGGTTAAATCCTGTCGTTTCAAAATCGATAACAACATAATCTCCTGTCATTGGTAAATGTCCCACATCATTCGCTCCTCTTACTATCATATAAATTTCTTTCATCATATCACGAACAAGCTATTTGATAAAAAAGAAAAGACAGAACTGGCTTCTTGCCAGCTCTGTCTTTTCTACATCTATTCAAGTGTGAAAAACTACACTACTTTACTTGCGCAATCCGCTTTTCCATCTCTTTTAATGTCATCGGTCCAATAAATTTATCTTGAATTACGCCTTTTGTATCCACAAAATATGAAGTTGGGATTGTAATTACTTTATACGTCGTTGTAACCGTTATATCTTTATCGAGTAAAACAGGAAATGTGATTCCCTTCTCTTCGGCGAATTTTTTCACTTTCTCCTCTCCACTAGCACCTTCAGAAACGGTATAATTTACAGCTAATATTTCCACATCTCCCTTATGCTTCTTATAAAAAGCTTCCATGTCTGGCATCTCTTTCTGACACGGACCGCACCATGTTGCCCAGAAATTCAAAATAACTTTCTTCCCTTTTAAATCAGAAAGCTTTACCTTTGTACCATCTAATTTTGATAACTCAAAATCTGGCGCGCTCTTCCCTACTTCTATTCCATTCTTTGCAATAACTTCTTTCATTGCTTCTTCACTTTGCACAGGTTTGTCTATCACCTGTTGTTCTTCTTTTCCGAACTTTTCATATACTGCGTAACCAGCTAAACAAAGTAACACAACAACAATCGTAAGTTTTCGCCACATGTACATCATTCCTTATATTTTGTGTCGTTTTATATGTCATTCCTAAAAAAATCTATACTGTATACTTTATTTTAGCTTATACGGACAGCCTTGGAAATATTCCCCTTCAAAATAGATAGAATATTTCTTACATTCATAAAAATATTTCCTTTTTATCATATAATAGGAATAATTACAATTTGGAAGGAGGATTCATTCCTTTGAGCAAAACCGTTATACACTGGCTGCAATATATCATCATTCTTCCCATCTTATTTTTCTCATTGTTTATTACAAGTTGGACTGCCAGCTACTTAAGCATTTCAGAGGACTGGAAAAAACATCTCGTCTTCACTCCTAAAACAGCAGACAACTCTAATCAAATTTATGAAATTGATAAATTGCTGTATGCTTTTAAGTACAATCCGCCTTTTACTACAATTTGTGTATTATCAATTGTATATTTGATTGGGATTATTATCGTTCGCGCCTTATATTGGCGAAAAAATAAAACAGGGCTGTTCAGTTTACAGCTTATGATTCTTCTCCCTATTTTTCTATACACGTGGCTTGTCACAAATTCTATGGGAGCGATGATCTATGGAGAAGAAGATTGGAAAAATTATCTCGTCTTTTCACCAAAAACAATCACGGATACAAATCAAATTTATTATATTGATAGATTAATATACGTTTTTCAACATTCTCCTATTTTTAGCACAATTTTTGTTCTTACTTTTCTGTATATCATCGTACTCTTTGGAATCAAAATTTCTCGTCGAATTCATTTAAACAAAATAAATAGATGAGGTGTTACATTTCCATTATCATAGAAGACTACGAAAACAAGCATGGCAATACTTTTTAATAGAGTAATAGTGCATGATTTTAGCTCACGAAAATACAAATGAAGAAAGGAGAGATTTTGTGCATAGACTCGAACAAATTATTCTATATAAATCCATTTTGATTTTTCGACATATAGCTGCGGCTATGGATAACAAAAGGTGACCTGCACTCATTTTCTCTCTTTGTTTTCACTGTGTCTGGGCAGGAAAAGGATCTGACCGCTTCTATGCATGGCCGGATGCTCTCTCCCACCTTAAAAGAAGGGGTTTATGTCGGTTTTTTAATTTGTATTTATATATATCTTTTGTTTTTTATTATTCCCAGTTGGAATTATTGTATGGCTCGTATCTTTTATAAGTAAGAATCAAACGAAACGAAAAACAGGCTGCATTTGTCTATATATCGCGATGTTTTCCTTTATTTTCTTCACTGTAATCGAATACGTAGCCTTTTACTCTATGACAAGCGTTACTACGGGATAAATATGTGATGAAAGGTTGATTGCTATGGGAGAACATCCAATCGCTAAAGAACTTCGCTATATGCGTATATGCTTTGTTATCTTTATTATCATTACATTATTTTCTAGTGGAGGAAAAGTTGTTGAAATTTCTTCAAATCATGATTCTTCTCCGGTTAATTTACAAACCAACAATATGACACAAATTGGTGAAAATATATTTGCGATAAGAGTAGAAAGTGAGAATGTCATCAAAATTTTCAAATATGATCCAACTACAAATAAAATTACGCAGATGAAAGAATTTAATCCTGAAGATGGTTCCACTTATGAATATCAACTAAATAAAGCTGAATGATGAAGTGAAACTTTATATAAGAAAAGGAAAGGGATGAAACCATGTAGTTTCATCCCTTTCCTTTTCGGCAACTAGTTCGCAAAATAAAAGAGCACCCTGTGCGAGTACTCTTTTATTTATATTTAATTAGTTAGATACCTTAGACTCTTCGATTTTCTCACGAAGAACCATTTGTAAAATACCACCGTGACGATAGTAGTCGATTTCAACTTCACTATCAAAGCGTGCTACTACTTCGAATTGTTTCGTATTTCCTTCTGGATCAATTGCGATTACTTTTACAAGATCACGTGGTTTAACTGTTTTGTCAATTTGAATTTCAAATGACTCATTACCAACAAGACCTAATGTTTCAGTACTTTCGCCATCTTTAAATTGCAATGGTAGTACACCCATTAATACAAGGTTACTACGGTGAATACGCTCGAAGCTTTCTGCGATAACTGCTTTAATTCCTAGCAGGTTTGTACCTTTCGCAGCCCAGTCACGAGAACTTCCCATACCGTAGTCTTTACCAGCTACAACAAGAAGACCTGTGTTATCTTGTTTATATTTCATCGCTGCATCATAGATTGACATCACATCACCTGTTGGCCAGTATGTTGTGAATCCACCTTCTGTGCCAGGTGCGATTTGGTTTTTGATACGAATGTTTGCAAATGTACCACGCATCATCACTTCATGGTTACCACGGCGAGAACCGTAAGAGTTGAAGTCAACCGGCTGCACGCCATTTTCTAATAAATAACGACCTGCTGGTGTATGTTTACCAATTGAACCTGCTGGTGAAATATGGTCTGTCGTTACAGAATCGCCAAATTTACCAACTACGCGTAAGCCTGAAAGTGTTTCCACTTCACCTGGCTCTTTTGATAAACCTTCAAAGAACGGTGGGTTTTGAATATAAGTTGAATCATTATCCCAAGTATACAAAGCTTCATTTGAAGTTTGAATTTCGTTCCAGCGTTCATTACTGTTAAATACTTGTGCATATTCTTTTTTGAATAATTCAGATGTTACAACACTTTGCACCACGTCTTCGATTTCTTTCGCTGTTGGCCAAATGTCGTTAAAGTAAATTGGATTACCGTTTTCATCTTTACCAATTGCATCGTTTTTCAAATCGATATCAACTGTACCAGCAAGCGCATATGCCACAACAAGTGGTGGTGATGCCAAGTAGTTTGCTTTTACAAGCGGATGGATACGACCTTCAAAGTTACGGTTACCAGAAAGAACAGATGTTACTAATAAATCATTTGCTGCAATTGCCTCTTCTAATTCTGGCGCTAATGGACCAGAGTTACCGATACAAGTTGTACAGCCGTAACCAACTGTTTGGAAACCTAATTGATCTAAGTAAGTTGTTAATCCAGATTTATCTAGATATTCTGTAACAACTTTAGATCCCGGTGCTAATGATGTTTTTACATATTCAGGTACTTTAAGTCCTTTTTCAATTGCTTTTTTCGCAACTAAGCCTGCACCAATTAACACGTACGGGTTAGATGTGTTTGTACAGCTTGTAATTGCTGCGATTGCAATTGCACCTGTTTTCATCGTTACTTCCTGATCTTTTAATGCAACTTTCACTTCTTTATCGAATTCTTGTTCATTGAACCCAAGTCCTTGCGTTCCAACTGGTGCCACAACTGCTTTATGGAACTCATCTTTCATGTTTGAAAGAGGAATTAAATCTTGTGGACGCTTTGGTCCAGAAAGGTTAGATTCAATTGCATTTAAGTCGATTTCAACAAGATCTGTATAAATTGGATCTTTGCTGTCAGCTGTATAGAATAAGCCGTTTGCTTTACAATATTCTTCAACGATGCGAATTTGTTCTTCGCTTCTTCCTGTTAAACGTAAGTACTCTAATGAAATATCATCGATTGGGAAGAATCCACAAGTTGCACCGTACTCTGGTGCCATGTTTGAAATTGTTGCACGGTCAGCTAATGGCATGCTTTGTAAGCCGTCACCGAAGAATTCAACAAATTTTCCAACTACGCCTTTTTGACGTAATACTTGTGTAACTTTTAATGCAACGTCTGTTGCTGTTGTACCACTTGGAAGTGTGCCTGTTAATTTAACACCGATTACTTCTGGAACTGGGAAGTATGATGGCTGTCCAAGCATACCTGCTTCTGCCTCAATACCACCAACGCCCCATCCAAGAACGCCAATTCCGTTAATCATTGTTGTATGAGAATCAGTTCCGACTAATGAATCTGGGTATGCAACAAGTTCACCTTCAGCATTTTTCACTGCATGAACAACAGGTGCTAAATACTCAAGGTTTACTTGGTGAACGATACCTGTTGCTGGTGGCACTGCACGGTAGTTATCAAATGATTTTTGTGCCCAGCTTAAAAATTTATAACGTTCTTCATTACGTTTAAACTCTAAGTCCATGTTGAATTGAAGCGCGTCTGGTGTACCCGCTCTATCAACCTGTACAGAGTGGTCAATAACAAGGTCTACTGTAATTTCAGGATTAATTTTATCTGGGTCTCCACCCATGTCTGCCATTGCTTTTCGAAGTGAAGCCAAATCAACGACAGCTGGAACGCCCGTGAAATCTTGTAAAATTACGCGAGATGGTTTGAATGGAACATCGATGTCTTGAACACTTTTTGTTCCCCATTTCGCTAAATTTTCAACATGCTCTTCTGTAATCACACGTCCGTCAACTTGACGAAGTACAGACTCAAGCAATACTTTAATTGAATAAGGCAATTGTGATACGTTGCCAACCCCTGCATTTTCAAGCGCTTTCAATTGATAATAATGATACGTCTTTCCATCTAGTTCGAATGTTGCACGAGATTGAAATGGATTATGTTTTACCATTATGTTTCCCCCCTGTTAAACGTGACTGAAGTTGTCTGAATATAAAATGTAGACAAATTTTTCAATACCTTACGATAATATCTTATTACAACTTTTTAAATAAGTAAATAATAAGAAACTTATAGTTATTCATAAGTTTTCTTTATCTTAACAAATTTGAATAGTCTTGGTTCCTCTTATGAATACTATTATCATAAAGCAAAGCTTTCTTTTCAGGAGCTTTTCTTCCCTGTTCATGAAACCGTGGACAGCTTACCATCCATTTAATATTTAATTGTAGAGGTGAAAACATATGGGTAAACGGAAAGCCAATCACGTTATTCCAGGAATGAATGCAGCATCAGCGCAAGGGCAAGGAACCGGTTATAATGAGGAATTTTCAAACGAACCACTTACACCAGCGCAGCGTCAAAATAATAAAAAACGAAAAAAGAATCAATAACAAAAAGTCCCAAAAGTATATCTTTTGGGACTTTTAATGTTTATAACGTAGTAGCTCAGAAACTTTCACAAATCTGTAGCCTTTCTTTTGAAGAGCAGGTAAAATTTTTTCTAGCGCCGCTACAGTTTGGCTCCGATCGCTCCCGCCATCATGAAGCAAAACAATATCGCCGCTCTTCGCGTTTGTTACAACATGCTTTACAATAGATTCTGTGCCCGGATTCGCCCAGTCTTTCGGATCCTGATGCCATGACCATAATACAATTTGATAGCCTGCTTCTTTTGCTATTGTAAGTACAGCATCATTAATATATCCACCAGGAGGACGGAAAAGTAATGGGTTCTCTACCCATTGTTGCAAATACTTTTTCCCTTCTAGAATATCATTTTTTAATTTCTCACCTGATGCATCCCGAGCATACAAATGGTTCATCGTATGATTTCCAATTTCATGCCCTTCCTTTAGCACCTGTTTTACTAAATACGGATTACGCTCAATTCGAAAGCCGATCATAAAAAATGTTGCTTCAGCTTTGTATTGATGCAATATTTTCAGCACCTGCGGGGTATATTTCGGATCAGGCCCATCATCAAAAGTAATCGCAATGACTTTTTCAGTGGTAGGTACGTCCCACGTTACATTACCTGTAGGCTCTAATTCTGTTCTCTCTAGCATTTTCGCTTCCACTTTATCCACTTGAACTATATGTATAACACAAATCATACAAATAATTAGTACAGCAATTTTGTTTTTCATCATAATTACTCCAAAGTTGAACAGGTTATTGAAATAAAATAACAACCTGTTCAATCAGTTAGTTGATCTACGTCTTGCATAATAGTTTGTAAATTACTTTCAAATTGCTCTAATTGTGGACGTTGTGTTTCAGATGCAACTTCAAGTGCATTTTGAATTTGTTCATACGCTTCTTGTACTTCTTCTCGTAAATGTTTTAAATCATGACCGTAATTCGGATCATTTCTCACAATATTGTTGTATAAATTCTCTGCTTGTACAACTCCTTGTTGTGCTGCTTGAAAAGCTTGCTGTTTATCTTTATGATACGGCATACGCTTTCCCCTTTCTGTATAGTTAGTCCTACTTATCTTTACCCTTTTTCATAAAAACATTCTCGTATAAATTTGCGAAGTTCTCTCATTCTAAATACAAGAGGGGAGGTGTACAACAATATGGAAAAGAACAACAGTAAATCCATTCGTCAAAATACAAAAAAAGGGCAGCCTTCTGGACAACCCGAACCATTAAGCGGCTCACATAAAGTAAAAAATCGAAATCATTCCAGACAAAAAAATCACGCTCACCACGATATGTAAGAAGAGGACAATGCACGCGCATTGTCTTTTTCACATAACATATTTAGAACAAATCTAATTTCCTCAGCATATTTTCCAGTTTCCTCTTCACCTCTAATCTCTATATGCATATCATAGTATGAATTGAGATTTTACGGAGGGTGTCTTACATGGACAAGAAAAAGAAAAGTTGTCTTTTTCATGTGGATGGTTTTGAAGAATGGATGGATCAATTTTGCTCCGATTCATATGCAAACTTCAGTTTTCCTAGTCATATCCACATCGACCTTTTCGAAACCGAACAAGAATACATTTTAGAAACTGATGTCCCTAACGTTTTAAAACAAAATGTACTTATAAAAAAGATGGAGACAGGCCTACAAATCCACATATTTCATAAAAATTCGTCCCTGCAGCGAACCATTACTTTACCTACCAACATTATCTATAAAAAAATGCTTGCCTGCCTGGAAAATGGTTTTCTCGCCATACACATTTCAAAAACAGAAGTAGCAAAAGCAAATGAGCGAAAAGTTCTCTTTTCCGATTAAAGCATCATACAAACAAAACGAAAACACTGTTTTTCATAAAAAACAGGATAGAAGAAAGCAGATTGTCCCCTGCTTTTTCTATCCTGTTTATTTTGTCTCTGTCTATGATGTAGTGTACTCTGAATCAAAAGGATTAACAGTATACAACCTTCATTCTGAACCATAAACACTTGTTATTTCACTTCAACCTCTACCTTACAGTTTTCATGAAGATTTCTTTTGTACAATAAATTTTTTGTCAATAAAAGGACCGGGAATGCACAAACAGAAAAAATGGCTAATATCGAAAAAACAGCAAAACCATTTTGATAGCCGTAATAATCTAGCAAAATCCCGCCAAACCAAGGGCCTATCACACCACCAATTCCGGAAAATCCCATAGCTCCAAAGTACGTTCCTTTTAAATGCGGGACTGCGATATCATCAATAAAAACATCTGTCATCGAAAACATCAATACTTCTCCCATTGTAAAAAGAATTGTACAAGCAAAGACACCCGACAACGACTGTGTCATACCAAATCCCAATAAACCTCCGCTAACAAGCAATGTTCCCATCATAATAGATACGAGCGGTGTATACTTCTTGCAAAATCGAATCAGTGGATATTGTACAATCACTACCGTAATCGCATTTAACGTTAACACATATGAAAATAATGTAACGCCATCTTGAAACACGTGCGAGTTCGCGAAATATTGAGATAATGTCGTTGAAAAGTGTGCATACCCAGTATTACTTAAAATAATTCCAACTAAGGCGATTAAAAAAATAACATCTTTTCGTAAAACACGAACCGCATTCATCATCGTAACTGGTTCTTTCGTATCTAGTTCCTGTTCACCAATCCGATATTTTTTAAATTGTAGCGCTAATACAATTGTATACAGGATATACACCACAGCCGCTACTAAAAATGGTGTTGTTGATTTCGCACTACCAAGCTGTAATCCAACAAGCGGGCCAATTGCAACACCAACATTAATAGCTCCATAGCGTAAATTATAAACAAGTAAACGATGCTCTGGCTTTGTTAAATCAGATAGCAGCGCCCTCGATGTCGGTTCAAAGAACGAACGACACATCCCATTTAAAGCATTTAACAAAAAGAATGATAGAACATGATCTGCAAATGAAAAACCAATAAATACAAAAATCCAAATGATGATGGACCATAACATAATTCTTTTACGGCCAAAGCGATCAGATAAATTCCCACCAATAAAACTAGCAAATACACCAACCAATGCACTCGTTCCAATAATTGCTCCTGTCATTCCAGCTGATATTTCTTTTACCGTTGTTAAATAGATTGCTAAAAACGGAATGCTCATTGAAGTTGCAAACCGTGCAAATAATGTCCCTAGAATAATGCTCATCCCAACCGGATGAATTTGTTGTAACTTGCCTCTCATCCTCTAAACCTACTCTCCTGATATCATACATATATAAATACAAATTAAAAAACCGACATAAAACCCTTCTTTTTAGGTGGGAGAGAGCATCCGGCCATGCATAGAAACGGTCAGATCCTTTTCTTGCCCCATGCCAAGTGAAAACAAAGAGAGAAAACGAGTGCAGGTCACCTTTTGTTATCCACAGCCACAGCTTATATGTCGAAAAATCAAAATGGATTTATATAGAAAAAGAAAGCTAAAAAGCGGCTTCCTCTTCCATTTTTCTATTATTAAAGTAGTTATACACGAGCTGTTCTAGATAGCTCCATATCAATCCCATATGTAAATTGTAATTCTTTAAAAACACTCTCGATTGAGATATTCATCTTATATTTTTCATTAAATTCAATAACCGAGCTTTCCACTTCTTCATGTGTATACTTATATTCTCCTGTTATCAAACTTTTCAAATCAAAACAGTCATTGATACAAATCTGTACCAACAGCTGATCGTACATAGACAATAAGTCTTCTTTCTTCCACAGTAGTTCTTTCACGTATAATCGATCAAATGTTACACTTCCACGATTACATTCCGTTAAAAGACGGGTCATTTCATGCAATTCTCGATATAGTTCAGAAATATTTGTATTAAGACGAATCAATTTGTCTACACCATTTTCATACAACATATCATCAACCCCCGCGTATTTCCTTTTTCTTATTATAGCAAGAAAATTCTAAAAAAGAGATTTTTTCTTCTGAAATGTTAGAAAACTCATTCAGATTGTTTTACAATGAAAACAGTTAATTTGAAAGGAGTACGAAAGTGAAACAAAAATTATATTACAACGATGCATATCAACAATCATTCACAGCACACATTACAAAACAAGAACGCGATAATGAAGGAAACTTATATGTCATTTTAACAAAAACGGCATTTTATCCAACTGGCGGTGGTCAACCACATGATATAGGGACGTTAGATGAAACTCCTGTCTTCCGTGTAGAAGAAGTCGACAGCGAAATTCGTCATTTCATAACAGAAGAATTACATACAAAAGAAGTAACTGGTCAAATTGATTGGCAACGTCGTTTTGATCATATGCAGCAACATGCTGGCCAGCATATTTTATCAGCTGCTTTTTGGGATCATTTCAACATTCCAACAATCGGTTTTCATCTTGGGAGAGAAACTGTAACAATTGATTTAGACACGCCTAAACTCTCTAGCGAAATAGCTGCACAAGCACTGCAAATCGCAAACCAAATTGTCTTTGAAAATCATCCAATTCACATTCAATGGATGAATCTAGAAGAAGCAAAACAGCTACCTCTTCGAAAAGAACCAACTATTACAGAAAATATTCGCGTCGTAATTATTGAAAACTATGATTACAACGGCTGTGGTGGCACACATCCGAAATATACGAGTGAAGTAGGAACCATTCATATTATCGGATGGGAACGTAATAAAGGTGGCATTCGATTAACCTTTGTTGCTGGTTGGCGTGCCATTCAGTTATTGGGACATTATCAACAAATTATTAAAGACGTTTCCCAGCAACTAAATAGTAGTGAAGAAGATATTGCAAACAAAGTTGAACAGCTTCTTACATCGCAAAAAGAAAGTGAAAAAGCCTTGCAAGCTGCGAATGAAAAACTACTATTGGTAGAAGCAAATGAATTACTACAGCAATCCGAAGAAACATCTGCTGGAAAACTGATTTCCGCAGTCTTTACAGATCGTACAATGCAGGAAATTGCGAAATTATCAGCAGTCATTACCGAACAAAATGAAAATGCGATTACATACTTCGTTACCCAAAACGAGGACAACTTACAGTGCGTTTGTGCATGTGGTAAAAACGTGACAGCAAATATGAATACGATTTTAAAAAGTGCCCTTCCCTTCATTAAAGGAAAAGGCGGCGGCAACCCGAAAAGTGCTCGCGGTGGTGGAAAAGCGATTATAACGAGCAAAGAATTCTTAACTCACTTGGTTCATTTGTTAAAAGAAACTGTTTAACCGTAAAAAAGGATAGCAACATGCCTATCCTTTTTTATTATTATCCCTCCTTATTTCACATAAGGGTTGATATCACTACTTATAAAGTGAAACTTTAATCAGAGGGGGGTCTCTATCCCCCTCTGATTATTAGCCCTCACCAATCAGGGTTTTACGAACAGTTTATCCCCCACCTAACTTCTTTGCTTCTGCTGAATTTTGAGGTGGGGGTATTACTGTCCGTTAATACGGGATAAACCAATATTTTATTTCAATCCTTTATAAATAAAACACTTCAATTAATAGAACATGTGTTTTATAATTAAAAATGGAAATTTTGGAAGAAAGAAGTGATATCTATGCGTCCTCCATTAACACGTGATATACAACTTAAAGACTTTTCAAATTATTATTGGCTAAAAAAAGAGTTACAGGAATTTTGCCGTGAACACGGTTTGCCAGCAGGTGGCTCTAAAGTGGAAATTACTGAACGAATTACAACTTTTTTGACAACAGGTAAAATACAGAGAAGTCAACTTGTACAGAAAAAGATAATCTTCTCCCCTTCTCATGAACCATTTAGTTTACAAACAATCATTACTGAAAATCATCGTTGTAGTGAAGATGTTCGTGCTTTTTTCCAGGAAATCATCGGATCAAAATTCCGTTTTACAGTCGCACTACAAACCTTTTTCAAAGAAAACGTTGGCAAAACATACGAAGATGCTGTGCAGTTTTGGTATGAAGAGCAAGAACGAAAAAAGAATCCTTCTTATAAAACAGAAATTGGTGCTCAATTTGAGTACAACCGCTTTACACGTGCCTTCTTCCAAGATCCAAATAATAAGGGAAAATCAAGAGAAGACGCGATTGCCGCATGGAAAGAAGTGAAATCAAAACCTGGAAGTAATGCATACGAACCACAAAAAGATAAGCTAAGAAGATCCTTTTGATCTATCCTAGCTTCCTACTTTTTCGAATAAGAGGGCAAGTCCAATTCCACCACCGATACCTAAAGTAGCAATGACATACTTCACCTGTCCTCTTTGTGCTTGATAAAATAGCCTAGTTACAAGCATCGCACCCGATGCACCATATGGATGCCCCAGTGCAATCGCACCACCGTTTACATTTAACTTTTCATATGGAATTTGCAGCTCTTGTGCACATGCAACTACTTTAGCTGCAAAAGCTTCATTCATTTCGATATAATCAATATCTTCTATTGTAAGATTCAATTGCTGCAATAATTTTTGCACAGCAAATATAGGTCCACTTCCTGGAAAAAGTGGATTTACACCAACTACTGCACTATGAACAAATCGAAGAACTGGCTTGTACCCAAGTTCACGCGCCCGATTTTCTTCCATAATAAGTACCGCACATGCCCCGTCATTCACACCACATGAATTGCCTGCTGTAACCGTTCCAGCTTGTAAAAAAGCAGGACTTGTTCGCTTTATGATCCTTTCGTAATTTATCCCACGCTTTATCGTTTCATCTTCTTTTATTTGAAAAGAAATGGGTATAATTTCTTCTTGTAAGTACCCTTTTTCCAGCGCTTCTAATGTTCGTTTATAACTTAGACAGGCATACACATCTTGCATATCCCTAGTAATGCCATAGCGTTTCGCTACATGTTCTGCTGCGATTCCCATATCAGGATCTCCGATATGATGGGGTGAAAAACGAGCTCGTTGTTGGAACGATGACGTACTTGTACTTTCAACACCACCGGCAATATAACAACTTCCCGCTCCCCCTTGAATGAAATGACAAGCCATTCGAACCGCCTCCAATCCAGCACCACACTGGCGGTCAACTGTCACACCTGGAACTGTGTATGGAAAACCAGCCTCCAGTGCTGATAAACGAGCAACATTTCCACCTGGTCCAACAACATTCCCTAATATCACATCATCTATTTCATGCTGAATCCCTTTACTCATATGCAAAAGTAAAGGTGCCGCTAATTTCTCAACCTGGTATTCTTTAAACACTCCATTTCGCTTACCGATTGGTGTTCTTTTTGCTTGTACAATAACCGCTCTATTCATATACTTTCTCCTGTTTCCCAATCCTATCTCTCACTACTTCACGGGCGATCTTCCCGCTGCTTGTATAAGGAATTTCATCTACGAAATACCACTCTTTTGGAATTTTATAAGAAGATAATTGTTGTAAACAAAAACGTTTTAATTCCTGTTTTGTTGCCCTTCCCCTTACCATCGCAACAGGTCTTTCACCCCAATAAACATCTTGTACGCCAACAATCACTACTTCTTCAACATTTGGATGTGTTAACAATACACTCTCTACCTCTTCAGGAAAAATGTTAATGCCACCATACAAAATCATATTTTTTTCTCGCCCTACTATATATAAAAAACCTTCATCATCCCTATATCCGATATCCTGAACTGTCATCCAGCCATCTTCTGTCTCTTGATAAGATAATTCACCGTCTTGTAAATATCCTATAAAAAATTGTTCACTTTTCACATAAACAGTACCAACTTCTCCTGGCTGTAATTCCTGACCGCTTCCATTACATATTCGAACCTGCACATTATGGCATGGTTTTCCCACTGAAGAAGCTTTTCTTTCATTCTCTTCATCTGTTAATGCAGTTACAAAACTTAATTCAGAGGCACCATAAAATTCATACCTTTTGGCATACGGAAACATTCTCTGTACGTTCCTTTTTGCTTCTGCTTCCCATTTCGCACCTGAAGAAATGATTTTTACTTCTTGTTCTATAGCTCTTTCTTCTTTATATAAAGCTTCTAGCATCGTGGGGACCGTGTACATTACTGAAATTTGTTCCTGTTCCAGTATAGAAAGGACGCGATTCGGAATAAACTTTTCTACGATATGTACCGTCTGTCCTAAGTACAACGCGCTCATTGCACCGTATAAAAAAAGTGAATGAACAAAAGTACCTGCAAGCAAGACAGAATCCTCATTCTTCATATGAAAATCATACACGTTACAATCAAAACTTTTTACCCATGATTGCTGTGCTCGAAGAAATGCCTTTGCTTTCCCGGTAGATCCTGATGTAAATCCCATATAAAAAGGTAAATCATCCACGCTTAATGAAGAATCATATCCATTCGATCTCTTGCATAATATTTGAGCCCATTCATTTAAAGTGAATACTTTCCCATTTATTTTTGGTAGCTCACTCATCTTATATTGTTCAGTAATCACAATAGATGGATTTGCAACCTTTAACTTTTCATCCAGTTCATCATGTTTCCATTTCAAATCCAGCGGAACACAAACCCACCCTGCCATCGCTGCCCCAGCAAAAATCTGTAAAAACTCAATCTGATTCTCTAGTAAAATCGCAATCGTTTTATTCATTGATTTCTCTTCCGTAAGCCAATTCGCAACTTGGCACACGGCACTATACCATTCTTTATAAGTTACTACTCTATCATTTTCCTTTATTGCCACTTTATTTGGATGCACACAAGCATGTTTCTCATAAGAAGTTGTAATTCCCACTGTTCTCTTCCTTTCTTGTAAAGTGAAACTTCTATCAAAGCTATCAACATATATTAAAACGAGATAAGAAAAAGAAACACGTAAATACGTGTTTCTTACATTCTTTTATACAACGAAAATTTTATCTATAGAAGAGTTTTCCTTCCCATAGATTTTTCAGCCAGCCTTTGAAATTTTATTATTCTTTAAAGCAGGAGTAATGATATGTTTCAATGAACGGTGCAGCCTTGCTACAAGAATTGCCGCAAACACAGCTTTTATTACATCTCCTGGTAAAAACACAACGCTTAATTTAGCTGCTTGCCATACCGCGATATCCATTACAAATGCCTGTACAGTAACACCAAACACATAGACAACAAAAATGCCACCAACCATGTTAATGAAGAATACTTTGATAACAGATACATGCCGTAAACGTTCTACGAGGTAACCGACAACAAATGCTCCCACAATGTATCCCATTAAATAGCCAGCACTCGGTCCGACAAAAACCGATGGGCCACCACGTCCACCCGCTAATAACGGTGCTCCGGCTGCTACAATGAACAGGAAAATCATTTGGCTTAATGCACCAAGACGTGATCCTAACAAGCCACCTGCAAGCATAACACCAAGAGACTGCAATGTAATTGGAACAGGTGTAAGGGAAAGTGCAATCGGTGGTATTAAACCTAACACACCCATAATCGCACTAAATAATGCAACAAAAACTAAATTTTTTGTATTCATCTTTCCATTTCTCCTATTTGTAAACTATAAACATTTTTTAGATAACATATTATATGTGATATCTTACCTTCACCTTTTTATATTGTCAACAATATTTTATTTATAGTTAACAAATGGAGTTATTCCGATTATAGTCACCAAAAGATACCGAAATAGAAATTCGACTTATTCTTTTATATGGTTTGCTAACTCTTTTCTCAAAGCTTGTTTCAAAAATTTCCCGACTGATGTTTTTGGAATCTCATCCATAAACACAATATCATCTGGTAACCACCACTTCGCAAATTGCGGTTGTAAAAACGTATATAACTCTTCTTTTGTCACAGAACTATTTTGCTTTATTACCACACATGCAACTGGCCGCTCTTGCCATTGCTTATGAGGAATTGCTACAACAGCTGCCTCAAATACCGCTTCGTGTGCCATCAGAGCGTTTTCTAAATCAACGGACGAAATCCATTCACCACCACTTTTAATCACATCTTTCGTCCGGTCTACAATTTTTATACAGCCTTCCTCATCAACAGTAACAACATCGCCTGTATATAACCAACCATCTCGGAATCCTTCAACCGTACGTTCATCGTTATAATAGCTTGCTGCAATCCACGGTGCACGCAAACATAATTCTCCCATCTCGTTTCCATCCCATTTTACTTCTCCATCAGCTCCAACAACTTTCATTTCAACACCAGGCACTAAGTAACCTTGCTTTGCACGAATCGTAAGTTGCTCCTCGTATGGTAAATCACACTCATAACTTTTCAAACGAGCAAGTGAAACAAGTGGACTTGTTTCAGTCATTCCATATGCATGCACAAAAGGCACGTTAAATTTTTGTTCAAATGCAGTTATGACACTTTTAGGTGCTGCTGCACCGCCGCATAAAATCCGTTTCATACTTGATAAATCATAACTATTGTTTTCTAATTCCTGCAGTACACCGAGCCAAATCGTTGGGACACCAGCAGCTAATGTTACTTTTTCTTCTTGCATCATTTCAAGCAAAATTTTCGGTGTAAACATCGGACCTGGCAAAACTAATTTTGATCCAAACCATGTCGCTGCAAAAGGTAAACCCCAAGCGTTCACATGAAACATTGGAACAACTGGCATCGCAGCATCACTTTCGGAAAGTGCAGCAGTATCGGCTAATCCGAGTGCCATACAATGAAGAACTGTACTGCGATGCGTATACACAACACCTTTCGGATTACCAGTTGTTGCGGACGTATAACACATGCCAGCTGGCATATTTTCAT